>JASFJX010000280.1:0-5512 GCA_050119385.1 Candidatus Thiodiazotropha sp.
CAGCGGTCTGAATCCAGTAGATGCCGATGCGGTTGGCGATGAATCCCGGCGTGTCCTTGCAGTCGACGATGCCTTTGCCAAGACGGCGGTCGCAGAAATCACTCAAGCCGGTCACGGCATCGTCCCGGGTCATTTTACCCTTGACTATCTCCAGCAGCCGCATGTAGCGGGGCGGATTAAAGAAGTGGGTAATCAGGAAATCCTCGGCGAAAGCCGCCGGCATCCCTGCTACCAGCTGGTCCAGGGGAATAGTGGAGGTGTTGGAGGAGACCAGGGAGCCGGGCTTGCGCACCGCATCGATCTTACGATAGAGATCCTGTTTGATATCGAGGCGCTCGATCACCGCCTCGATTATCCAGTCACACCCGGCCAGTGCCTCCATGTGGTCTTCGATGTTACCGGTGGTGACCAGTTTCGCGTTGCGCTTGTGCATGAAGGCGGCGGGCTGTGCCTTCTGCAGCTTCTTCAGCGCTGTCTCTGCAATCACGTTACGATTTGGCGCGCCCTCGGGAACGATGTCGAGCAACACCACCGGCACCCCGGCATTGGCCATATGGGCGGCTATACCAGCCCCCATGACGCCTGCGCCGATGACGGCAACCTTGTTGATCTCCATCACAGCGCCTCCAGGATGGTAGCGATACCCTGACCACCGCCGATACACTGGGTGGCCAGCGCAAACTGCTTGCCCTCCCGCTGCAGCAACGCGGCAGCCTTACCTGTGATGCGTGCGCCGGTGGCCCCCAGGGGATGACCCAGGGCGATAGCACCGCCGTCCAGGTTGATCTTCTCCTGATCCAGCCCCAAATCCTGAATACAGGCAAGGGATTGACTGGCGAAGGCCTCATTGAGTTCGATGATATCGAGGTCGGACGCCTCCAGGCCGGCTCGCTCCAGTGCTTTACGGGATGCCGCCACCGGGCCTATGCCCATGATCTCCGGCGCACAGCCGGCCACGGCGATACTCTTGATGGCAGCCAGGGGTTTGAGGCCGTGGCTGGCGGCATACTCTTCGCTGCAAACCAGGGTGGCACTGGCCCCGTCGGTCAGCGGCGAGGAGGTACCGGCGGTAACCGTGCCTTCTTGGTCAAAGGCGGGCTTGAGTCCGGCCAGCCCCTCCGCCGTGGTGTCCGGGCGGATACAGCCATCCAGTTCCACTCGGCCCTTGGCGGTCTCGATGGGAACGATCTCGTCGCTGAGTTTACCGGCAGCCTGCGCCTCAGCAGCCTTTTGATGGCTGGCTATGGCAAAGGCCTCCTGCTCGGCGCGGGTGAGTTCATATTTCTTCGCCACATTCTCAGCGGTCTCGCCCATACCCATATAGGCAGCGGGCAAGGACTGGAAGAGGGCGGGATTAGGCATCGGATTAAAACCTGTCATGGGCACCCGAGTCATCGATTCCACACCGGCGCAGATAAAGGCCTCGCCGGCCCCCATATTGATAGCGCCCGCGGCCATATGAATCGACTGCATTGAGGAGCCACAAAAACGATTCACCGTGGTCCCCGCCACCGACTGGGGCAGACCGGCAAGGAAACCGATCAGTCGAGCCGCATTAAAGCCCTGCTCACCCTCGGGGAAGGCGCAACCGAGGATGAGGTCCTCGATATCCTCCGCCGACACCCCACTCCTGGTGACCAGGGCCTTGATCACCTGGGCAGCCAGATCATCGGGACGCACCTTCACCATCTCGCCCTTGCTGGCGAAGGTGAAAGGGGAACGCACATAGTCAGCAATCACAACACGCTTCATTGTCTCTCCGGAAAATTTTCTATGATATTTCGATTCGATAGGTATTGGTTCAACCCAGGTTCTTCTCTAGCAAATTCTTCGCATCGATACTGGTGAGGCACTCATGTCGCATCTCTTCCAGTTCAATCAGGGTTGTTGCGAGATCCTCTCGCTGTTGTTCCAGCTCGTCGATCCGTTGATTGACCTTGTCAAGTAGCAACCTAACCTGTTTTGTTTGGGATGGATCCACATCGTACATGTCGAGATACTCTTTGATATCCGACAGTGTGAAGCCGAGGCGCTTACCTCTAAGGATCAATTGCATGCGGGCTCGGTCGCGATGGGTATAGACCCTGGTGGTACCGGCTCGCCGAGGCTTGATCAGCCCCTTTGTTTCGTAAAAGCGAACTGCGCGCGGGGTAATTCCCAGCTCTTCGGCCAGTTCAGTAACGCTTAACAGATCAGTGGATATAGTTTTCATGGCTAGTCACTATAATCCTAGATTACGTATACGTCAACTAGTTACCCTATTGGTCATCCTTGCTTTGTTTTTTCGCCACTTCAGCACTCAATCGCACCATCACCGAACCGCCCTGGCGAAAGGCGTAACAGCTGCCAGCCATCCTTTCCAACGAGTCCGGTGTCCAGTCTTTACTGTATGCGCTCTGAAATACCACCGTCCCCATACCCCGCAGGAGATCGATCAAATGGCGACACCCCCCGGCGCCACCGAAGCGCATGCTGAGAAAATTGTTCCACCCCTTACCCATACTGGCACCTCGCAGATCTTCGAAACGCCCAATGACCTCGGGACAGATATCGAAGGGGGTGCTATCCATTCTCAGTGAGATACCCCGTATCACACCATCAGGACCCAGCAGAATACGGATGGTCATGTCATGTACCGGCTCACCCGCCGACAAGGGACGATTGAAACCGATCTGGGTGTCATACTCCTTGGTATCGATCAAACGGCTTTCAATCTCCAGCGCCCCATCCTCGTGCCGCCAGGTCTGATGATTGATACTGCGATGGTGTAGCGCCTTCGGTGCCTTGGTTTCGCTCATGGTTACTCACATATTCGGGTAGTTGGGTCCACCCCCCCCCTCCGGGGAGCGCCAAAGGATGTTCTGTGAAGGGTCCTTGATGTCGCAGGTCTTGCAGTGGAGACAGTTAGCGGCATTGATCTGCAGTCGCGGCTCTCCCTTTTCACCATCCCGCAGGATTTCATAGACACCCGCAGGACAGTAGCGTTGTTCGGGGGCATCATAACGAGGCAGATTCACATCAATCGCCACATCCGGCTTGCGCAGCGTCAGATGACAGGGCTGATCCTCCTCATGAGCGGTATTAGAGAGAAACACCGAGGAGAGACGATCGAAGCTGATGACACCATCCGCTTTCGGGTAGGGAATGGGACTGCAGGCATCGGCGGATTTCAAGGTTTCGTGATCCGGTTTCCTGTCATGTAAGGTGAACGGCAACCGACCTCCAAACAGGTTCTGATCAATGAAGTTAAAGGCGCCACCGGCCATCAGGCCAAAGCGGTGCAGGGCGGGTCCGAAGTTGCGGCCTCCATAGAGTTCGTCATACAGCCAAGAGGCACGAAAGGCATCGGAATAACCCTTGAGGTCCCGCTCTCTCGGCTCATCACCAGCAAAGGCATCGAACACCGTCTCCGCTGCGAGCATGCCGGACTTCATGGCGGTGTGACTCCCCTTGATCTTGGCGAAATTGAGGGTCCCGGCATCACAACCCAGCAATAACCCACCGGGAAAGTGCTGACGGGGCAGGGCATTAAACCCACCTTTGGTGATGGCTCTGGCGCCATAACTCAGACGCTTACCACCCTCCAGGACTGCGCGGATCTGCGGATGCTGTTTGAAGCGCTGAAACTCCTCGAAGGGAGAGAGATGGGGATTGGTGTAGTTAAGATCGACAATCAATCCAAGGGCTACCTGATCCTCGGCGGCGTGATAGAGAAATGAACCGCCACTGGCTCCCCCCTCGGTAAGTGGCCAGCCGGCACCGTGCAATACCTTGCCCGGATGATGCTTATGCGCTTCGACCTGCCAAAGCTCCTTGATACCCAACCCATAGTGCTGGGGATCGCTATCCTGGTCCAGCGCATAACGCTCGATGAGCTGCTTACCCAGGTGGCCACGGCAACCCTCGGCAAAAAGGGTGTAACGTCCACGTAGTTCAATACCGGGTTCGAAGGTCGCTTTCTCTTCTCCGTCCCGGCCAAGACCCATGTCGCCGGTGATCACCCCATCAACCTGGCCCGTCTCACCGATCAGCAGTTCAGCGGCCGGATAGCCGGCGAAGATTTCGACGCCGGCCTCTTCCGCCTGCTCCCCCAGCCAGCGACAGAGGCTGCCGAGACTGATCACATAGTTGCCCATGTTGTGCATGGTGCGAGGGGCCAGCATAACCGGCAACTCCTTGGCACTTTCCGGACCGGTAAAGAGCACCACCTGATCTTCGGTGACCGGTGTGTCAAGCGGAGCGCCCCGGCGCTGCCAATCGGGCAATAGCTCATCCAGGGCTCTGCTTTCGAACACCGCCCCCGAGAGAATATGAGCACCGATCTCGGAACCCTTCTCCAGCAGACAGACAGAGAGATCCTGCTGCCGCTCCTGGGCCAGTTGACGCAGACGGATCGCCGCCGACAATCCGGCCGGACCACCACCAACGATAACCACATCGAATTCCATGGACTCACGCTGCATCGTTACAACACCTCCCCACTCTTAGATCGTGATAACTGTTGCGGTGTCAGGGCCTGACCTAACAGCAAAACCGTGAAAAGGCTGCATACCGATATGCGGTAACAGTGAACGATCCGGCCCCATGGTGACATTCCCGCTTCTTTTTTAAGATGACGCTGCCATGCCGTGTGACACCGAACTCTTTTCACCCAGCTTGTCAACCAACTCAGGTACCGCCTCGAACAGATCCGCCACCAGACCATAGTCAGCCACCTCGAAGATAGGCGCATCCTCATCCTTGTTGATGGCAACGATAACTTTGCTCTCTTTCATCCCCGCCAGATGCTGAATCGCGCCAGAGATACCAATCGCAAAGTAGATTTCCGGCGCAACTATCTTGCCGGTCTGGCCAACCTGGTAGTCGTTCGGCACAAAGCCGGCATCCACCGCGGCACGGGAAGCACCCACCGCACCGCCCAGGACATCGGCCATATTCTCGATCAGGGCAAAGTTCTCTTTGCTGCCAATTCCCCGCCCACCGGAGACCACCACCCTCGCGGCTGTCAACTCGGGACGATCGGACTGGGTCAACTCACGGGAGACTAATCGACTAAGGGTCCCGCTTGAGACTGGTGCAATCCCAGACACAGGAGCAACTTCACCTCCCGGGGCAGCCGCCTCAAAGGCAGTACCGCGAATCGTCATTACCTTTATCGGATCCATACTCTGCACTGTGGCGATGGCGTTGCCCGCATAGATGGGACGCTTGAAGGTCTCTTCATCCACCACTTCGATGACCTCGGATATCTGGGACACATCGAGCAGTGCCGCTACTCTCGGCATCAGGTTTTTACCAAAGGTGGTTGCCGGAGCAAGCAGATGGGTAAACTCCTTGCCGACCGCGCCTAGCAAGAGTGACAACGGCTCTGCCAGACCATGGCTAAAGGCTGCACTGTCACACAAGAACACCTTGGTAACACCTTCCAGTGCGGCAACCTTGTCGGCCACACCACGGCAACCTTCACCAGCCACCAACACAGAGATCTCGCCCAAACCCTGCGCCGCCGTTA
>JASFJX010000281.1:0-5511 GCA_050119385.1 Candidatus Thiodiazotropha sp.
GATTTGGTTGTTATGCGATTAATACATCGAGAAAATCTGATCAATGATAATCCTGGAGCAGACATCATGACAGCGACAGGCCGAGCCTACCAGGCCATACTGAACTTTCCGTTCGCAGCGGTTGGCATCAGCCTCTCCAAAGGCAGATTGAGAGCACTCGACTACCTGCCCCGGCCTCAATACGAGTATCGGGAAGAGGTAACCGGATTAACCCCCGTGATCGATGCCATTCAAGCCTATCTGGAAGATCCAAAGAGCCAATTCGATTTAGCGTTGGTACTCGAGGGAACACCGTTTCAGCACCGTGTCTGGCATGCGTTGCAAGCGATACCTTCCGGTTCAACCATAACCTATGGCGCGTTGGCGCAAAAGATTGGCAGTGGTGCCAGGGCAGTGGGCAATGCCTGTCGCGCCAATCCCTGTCCATTGGTTGTGCCTTGCCACCGGGTCGTCGCCGTTGGCGGACTGGGGGGATTCGCCGGCGAGAGAGGTGGTGAGAAGCTGGAGATCAAGCGATGGCTGTTGAGACACGAGGGTGTGTTGTGAAAGGGAGCGGTTGAAACAGCTGCATGCGACACATCATCCCCGGGACTGGGTATCATAATCTTTGCCTACATATGTGAGGGCGGGCAGGTTATGGTAGAGTTCCCCCCCAGTAGATAATGGATCAGGAGCCAACATGCCGTCGTTCGATATCGTTTCAGAAGTCGATTTGCAAGAGGTCAGGAATGCAGTCGATCAGGCCAACCGGGAGATTGGGACACGATTTGACTTCAAAGGTGTCGATGCCGCATTCGAGCAGAATGAGAACGAGATCCTATTACGTGCCGAGCAGGAATTCCAACTCAATCAAATGATGGATATTCTGCGCCAGAAACTGGTCAAACGTAAGATCGATATCGCCGCCATGGATATCAAGGATATCGAGACAAGCCTGCATGCCGCTCGGCAGCAGGTGATCATTAAGCAGGGCATCGAGAGCGATGTGGCAAAAAAGATGGTCAAACTGATCAAAAGCAGCAAGTTAAAGGTACAAGCTCAGATTCAGGGTGAGCAGATTCGCGTCACAGGGAAAAAACGGGACGATCTACAACAGGCAATTTCGCTAATACGGGATACCGATTACGGACTTCCTCTACAATTTCAGAATTTTCGGGATTAATCACTTATGAAACTAAAATATAAATCTGTTCTGAGCAGAAGCGCTGTGCTGCTGCCATTAGTTACTCTTTTCCTGGCCGCACCGGTGGCGGGTGAGCCCACTAAGAATGATGCTGAGATCCAGAAGGTGCGCGAGGGGGTCGAGAAAATACTCAAGGATAAGGAGATCTCCAGCATTGATCCCACCAAAATTGATGGACTGTATGAGGTTATGGTGGATACCCAGCTCTTTTATGTTTCTTCGGACGGCAGGTACCTGTTGAGTGGAAACATGTACGATATCGAAACTCGGGAGGATCTGACCTCACCCAAGATCGAACATGCGAAGGCCGAGGCGATTGATGCGATTGGGGAAGAGAATATGGTAGTCTTCGCGCCGGAAAAAACGCAGCATACGGTTACCGTATTCACCGATATAGATTGCGGTTATTGCCAGAAGTTGCATAACGAAATAAAAGACTACAACGAATTGGGTATCAGTGTGCGTTACATGATGTTTCCCAGGGCCGGTATCGGCAGTCCATCATATGACAAGGCGGTAACCGTATTGTGTTCCGACGACCGTAACGATGCCATGACCCGTTCCAAGGCGGGTGAAAAGCTGGCTAAAAAAGAGTGCGACAATCCGGTGGAACAGCACTGGCTGCTCGGTAAGCGCCTGGGTTTGAATGGTACGCCAGCCATATTCCTCGAAAGCGGAGAGATGCTGCCTGGTTATGTTCCTGCACAGCGCTTGAGCGCTATTTTGAAAGAGATGGAGAGGAAGACATCTCTGAAGTGATAATAACTCACATCACTACTGTTCGGGAGTCAGTTTGAAATTAGATGTAGCAATGCGTACCGACACAGGGGTGGTACGGGAGCATAATGAGGACGCTATAGGCGGTGATCCTGAAGCAGGATTATTGATACTTGCGGACGGAATGGGAGGAGCCAACGCCGGAGAGATTGCCAGCAGCCTGACGGTGGAAATGCTGACTGGCCAGTTGAGCAATGTCGCTGATCCAGGGGATAAGGTGTCACCGAGGGAGCATCTGCTAAATGGTATACAGGATGTGAATCAGGCGATACAAGAGCTCTCCCGGCAAGTGCCGGACTATCAGGGTATGGGAACCACTCTGGTAGTCGGGCTATTCACTGAACATAGCCTGCTATACGCCCATGTAGGTGATTCAAGGCTCTATCGCCTTCGGGCCGGCGAACTCGAGCAGATGACCACAGACCACACAATAATTCAGGAAATGGTCAATCTTGGGGATTTTGCCAGCATTGAACAGGCACTCATGGCGGGTGTCCCGACTAATGTATTGTCACGGGCCATCGGCACAGAGGAGATAGTAGATATTGACTTGAGTGAGACTGAAATCACTGATGGCGATCTCTATCTTTTCTGTACGGATGGTCTCACAGGGATGGTGACGGATGACGAAATCCAAAGTATCCTTGAAAATATAAATCTTGATCTCATGCAGCAGACCGATGAACTTATCGATTATGCTTGTAGAATGGGTGGAATTGATAACATTTCTGTTATCCTAGTTCGTGTTGTAGCGAGTGATAGTTAAGTTTGATTTTTAAGAATAAAGTTAGCTGGGTAGAAAGTCATATGGAAAAACTCGTTGTTATGGGTGATGATGAGTCACCGCAAGAGTTTCCACTTGTTGGCAAGCGTTTGTTGATAGGGCGTGATGAGAGTTGCGATGTCTGTCTTGAGGATCGTTCAGTTAGTCGCCATCATGCCACGCTGCTCAAGGTCTTTAGTGGGTATTCCATTGAGGATGAGAAGAGCACCAATGGCACCCGAGTCAATGGTAATACCATTACCAAACGTTTCTTGAAACACGGTGACCTGATCGAGATTGGCAAATATCATATGCGGTTTATCGATCAAGAAGCAGATCAGGATGTGGATGATCCCGATCGAACCGTGGTCTTGCGTCCGCGTGAGTCCCAACCAGAACAACCATCAGTTCCTAAAGTTGCCGAGGTACCGCCGCTCAGCACTCTACCCGGTTCGCAAGACGAAACCCAAGTGGCAGCGGCCACCCCGCAAGGGGATACGCAGACGGATACAGAAGAGTCAGTGGAAGAACTCCCCAGGGTGCGTTTCCTTGCCGGTGAAAACAAGGGCGAGGTGAAGGTGATCGACAGGGCCTTTTTCAGCGTCGGTAACCCAGGTGGGGATCTGGTCCTGATAAACAAGCGTCATTCAGGCTATTTCCTGCTCAAAGTGGGGGGGGATCAGCCGCCGAGGATCAACGACGTTCCCATCAAGGCCGGAGGTGTGGAACTGAACAGTGGTGACCGCATCGACCTGGGTGAACTATCGCTGGAATTTCTCAACTGACCGAATCGAAGCGGTTCAGTATTGTTATTCAAGCTTTTCTTTCAATCGATACAGTGCCTCCAGTGCCTCTCTTGGGCTCAGGTCATCAGGATCGATTTCATTCAATAGCTGTTCAACTGCGGATTCTTTGCTGCACTCGGGTTCAGAATCGAACAAGGGCAATTGACTCTGCTGCTGTTCTGCATGACGCTGGGCACTGGTCTCCAGCTCCACCAAGCGTTGACGCGCCCTGAGAATAACCGGTTTCGGTACCCCCGCCAAGGTGGCCACTTGGAGGCCGTAACTCTGGTTGGCCGGCCCCTCCCTTACCGCATGTAGAAAAACGATGGAATCACCATGTTCCACCGCATCCAGGTGCAGGTTGTTGATACCGGGATACTCTTCCGGCAGGGTGGTGAGTTCGAAGTAGTGGGTGGCGAAGAGCGTGTAGGCCTTGAGGCAGGTGGCCAGCTCCACCGCGCAGGACCAAGCCAGGGAGAGTCCGTCGAAAGTAGAGGTACCACGGCCGATCTCATCCATCAGCACCAGGCTTTGGGCGGTGGCGTTATGCAGGATATTGGCGGTCTCCTCCATCTCCACCATAAAAGTGGAGCGTCCCCCGGCCAGGTCATCGGAGGCGCCGATACGGGAAAAGATCCGGTCGATGGGACCGATTGTCGCCCCGGCGGCGGGCACGAAACTGCCGCTATAGGCGAGCAGCACGATAAGCGCGACCTGACGCATGAAGGTCGACTTGCCACCCATGTTGGGGCCGGTAATGATCAACATCCGCTGCCGGTCATCGAAGCTGACGCCGTTGGCGACAAAGGGCTCGCTGCTGACCTGTTCCACCACCGGGTGGCGGCCGTCGGTGATCTGCAATCCCGGCTCCTCCACCATCATTGGGCAGACCAGGTTGAGGCTCTGGGCTCGTTCCGCCAGGTTACACAGCACATCCAGTTGGGCCAGCCCCTCGGCACACTGTTGCAGCGGCGCCAGGTCTATGCAGAGCTGATCGAGCAGGTTTTCGTAGAGATACTTCTCCCGGGCCAGGGCGCGTTCCCGGGCGCTCAACACCTGATCCTCGAATTTCTTCAATTCCGGAGTGATGAAACGCTCCGCTCCCTTCAGGGTCTGGCGGCGGATATAGTCATCCGGGGCCTTGTCGGACTGGCCACGGCTGATCTCGATGTAGTAACCGTGGACACGGTTATAGCTCACCTTGAGGGTGGATATACCAGTGCGCTCTCGCTCTCGGCTCTCCAGGTCGAGCAGGAACTGATCGGCGTTTTGGGAGAGGGCGCGCAGCTCATCCAATTCATGGTCATATCCCTCGGCGATGACACCACCGTCGCGAATCAGCATCGGCGGCTGCTCGATGATGGCCCCTTGCAGTAGTTGATGGAGTGTCGGGTGTTCACCGATCTGCTGTGACAGGAGAGGTGACAGGGGACTGTCGAGCTGCGACAACAGGGGCTGCAGTTGGGGCAGGGCGCCCAGGGCCTCCCGCAGGGTGGCGAGATCCCGGGGACGGGCGCTCTTCAACGCCACTCGAGCAAGGATACGTTCGATATCGCCGATACCCTGCAGGATCTCCTGCAATTCATTGTAGAGGCGTGAGGCCAGTAGGGCTTCGATAGTGCTATGGCGCTGTGCCACTGCCTCCCTCTGCCGTAACGGCTGGCTGATCCATCGCCGCAGCATACGGCTGCCCATGGCAGTGACGGTGCGGTCCATGATCCCCGCCAGGGTATGTTGCGGCTGGTTGGAGAGGGAGTGGACCAGTTCCAGGTTGCGCCGGGTCGCCGCATCGATGATCACGCTCTGCTCCCGATGTTCCACCCGCATACCACGGATATGGGGCAGGGCGCCGAACTGGGTCTCCTCCACATACTGTAACAGGCAACCGGCGGCGGCCACCCCAAGGGGCTGGTCCTGGCAGCCGAACCCCCCCAGGTCCCGGGTGCCGAACTGCTTACTCAACAGCCTCTGCGCGGAGTCTAGATCGAAATGCCAGGCGGGGC
>JASFJX010000282.1:0-5505 GCA_050119385.1 Candidatus Thiodiazotropha sp.
ACCAGCAGTTGCGCCGATTCAGCAGTGGTGTATTCGGTCTTTGGCTGGACGATGAGTACCGCCGGCAGAGGATTGCTGTCGAGGGCCTCCAGGGCGTCGGCATAGCCACTGAGCTGCTGAAACTCCTCAAGTGCCGCCTCACGGGTGATCAGTTCCACATCCTCGATGCGTTGATGCAAACGGAGTACCCTCGCCAGGGATACCGCCTGCCGATCTGAAACCTTCTGTTTCAGGAACAGGGATATGCTGGCGCCACTGTCCCAGGCGCCGCTGACGTTCTGCAGGTTGGCAAGCAATACGTGGAGTCCCACCGGCAAGGCCAGTGCGATGCCGATTACGGAACAGGTCATTAGTGAGGCGAGATTGTTTTTGACGATTCGGCCGAGACTGGCGAGGGCCACCTGGGCATGTCGTTGAAGCCAGATCTTTGGTAGTTTTTGTAAGCGCTTACTAAGCAACATTGCCTGATTCCGCTCGGGTATCGCCAACCAGTTGTCCCTGTTTCAGGGTGAGAATGCGCGTATCCATGCGGTTGATCAGATCAATGTCGTGGGAGGCGATGAGCAGGGTTACGCCAACCTGATTGAACTGTTTGAATAGCCCCATTATTTCCGCCGAGAGTGCCGGATCGAGATTGCCAGTGGGTTCGTCCGCGAGTACCAGGGGTGGTTTGCTGACCACCGCGCGGGCGATGCCGACCCGCTGCTGCTCGCCCCCGGAGAGGGTGATTGGAGCATCCCGCTCTTTGTGTAACAGCCCTACCTTGTCGAGGGCGGCCCGAACCCGGCGCCCGATCTCCTTGTGACCGACGCCGGCCACCACCAGTGGTAGCGCCACGTTGTCGAACACCGTGCGATCGTGTAGCAACCTGTGATCCTGGAAGATCATCCCCACGTCTCGGCGATGATAGGGGATATGACGGTTCTTTAAGCGGCTGAGGTTACGGTTGTTGACATGCAGTTGTCCGGCGCTGGGTCGCTCCAGCAGGCCGATCAGCTTCAATAGGGTACTCTTGCCGGCGCCTGAGTGACCGGTTAGAAACACCATCTCTTCAGCCTCGATACGCAGACTGACGTTACTCAGACCGGTATGCCCCCCAGGGTAGCGTTTACTGACATTGTGGAAGTGAATCAAGGTGCTGCTAATTTCTTGTTCAGGTTACAAATAGGGCGTCTACAAACTCGTCAGGGTCGAATTCCCGTAAATCTTCAATGGCTTCACCGACGCCGATAAAACGGATCGGAACCTTGACCTTGTCGGCGATGGCAAACACTACGCCACCTTTTGCCGTGCCGTCCAGTTTGGTGATTACCAGTCCGCTCAAGCCGACGGTCTGGTGAAACTGCATGGCTTGGTTGACCGCGTTCTGTCCGGTACCCGCATCTACCACCAATAATACTTCATGGGGGGCCTGAGGATCGATTTTCTTCATCACCCGGCTGATCTTTGCCAGTTCCTCCATGAGATTGGACTTGGTGTGCAGACGACCCGCCGTGTCGGCGATCAGGACATCGACCTTACGCGAGGTGGCCGCCTGCAACGCATCGAATACCACTGAAGCCGCATCTGCCCCCGTATGCTGGGCGATCACCGGAATCTGATTGCGCTCTCCCCAGGTCTGCAGCTGCTCTACCGCAGCGGCGCGGAAGGTGTCTCCCGCAGCGAGTATCACGGATTCCCCATCCAGTTGAAACTTACGTGCCAGCTTGCCAATGGTGGTGGTCTTTCCCGCACCATTGATGCCGACCATCATCATCACCAGTGGTTTGTCGCCACTGCGCTCGGCAATCGGTTTATCGCATGCCTGGAGTATCTCCCTGAGATGCTGTTTAAGCAATTGCATCAGCGCTTGTGGATCGCTCAGCTCCTTGCGATTGACCCGCTCTGTCAGGTCCTTGATGATACGGCTGGTTGCCTCTACCCCCACGTCGGCGGTGAGGAGCAGGGTTTCGAGCTCTTCGAGCAGATCGTCATCGATCGTCTTGCGCCCAAGCAGCAGATTGGCCAGTCCATCTGTGAGGTTGTGACGGGTACGAGAGAGACGTTCCTGCAGTCGCGAAAAAAGACCTCTTTTCTCTTCTTCCGGCGCGGGTGATGCAGTAGTCTGCTGTTCCTGTTTCTTGCGTTTGCCAAATCCGAACATACGGTGGTTTACCGACTCTGGGTTGGAACTCTGTGTAGATCACAGGTTCATAGATGTTGTTTGGACAATCCCTGTGGCCTCTGAAAGAATGCCCGGGCTCATCGAAGGGGCTATTCTACAGTGTCATGGGACCATATATAAAGTGAGGATGTATTCAATGCTTAGATTGATCACAGGCCTGGTGTTGGTGGCGCTTTGCGCCAGTTCCGTAGCGGCGAACGTGGTGGAGCACCAGCTTGATAATGGTATGAAGGTGATTATAAAACAGGATCGCCGTGCCCCAATCGCGGTCTCTCAGGTCTGGTACAAGGTGGGGTCGAGTTATGAATTCGGTGGCATCACCGGTATTTCCCATGCGCTTGAACACATGATGTTCAAGGGTACCAAAAATCATCCGCCCGGTGAGTTTTCCCGCATCATCGCAGCCAACGGCGGGGATGAAAATGCCTTCACCGGGCGTGACTATACCGCCTATTATCAGACCATGGCGAGTGACCGCTTGGAGGTCTCCTTCGAACTCGAGGCGGATCGCATGCGCAATCTGCTGTTGTTGCCCGAAGAGTTCGCCAAGGAGCTTGAGGTGGTCAAGGAGGAGCGTCGCATGCGCACCGAGGATAAGCCCCAGTCACTCACCTATGAGCAATTTCTCGCCGGTGCCTACGAGAGTTCCCCCTACCGCAACCCTGTGATTGGCTGGATGGCGGATCTGGACTCCCTGCAGGTGGAGGATCTTCAGGTCTGGTATCGCAAGTGGTATGCGCCCAACAATGCCACCCTGGTGGTGGTAGGTGATGTGGAACCCGATGAGGTGATAGCACTCGCGGAACGCTATTTTGGTCCTCTCAAGCCAGAGCAGGTGGACCCGCCCAAGCCACGTTTGGAACCAGGCCAGCGCGGTATCAAACGTATCATGGTCAAGGTGCCCGCGCGCCAACCCTATCTGGTGATGGGCTATAAAACCCCGGTGGTAGGAAAGTCAGATGAAGCTTGGGAGCCCTATGCCCTGGAGATGCTTGCCTACGTGCTGGATGGTGGTGGTAGTGCCCGTATCAGCAATAACCTGATTCGCGGCAGCAAGCTGGCGGTCGAGGCGGATGCCGGGTACAGCGCCTTCTCACGACTTCCGGGAATGCTGGTGATGGATGCTGTACCAGCCCCTGATTCTAACGTCGAAGCAGTCGAAAAGGCCCTCTTGAAGGAAGTCGAACGATTCAAGACAGAATTGGTCAGCGAAGATGAGATTGAGCGGGTGCGTAATCAAATTATTGCCGCTAAGGTGTATGAGAAGGACTCGGTCTTTTATCAGGCGATGCTGATCGGCCAGTTGGAGACAATCGGGCTCGATTGGCGTCTTGCGGATGAGTACGTGGACCATTTAAAGGCAGTGACCGCTGAGCAGATAAGACGGGTTGCGCAGAAGTATCTGGTTGAGAATAACCTCAGTGTAGCGGTGCTGGATCCTCTGCCGATGGACAATTCGATGGCCAAACCGATGAGTGAGGGAGTTGCACATGCTAACTAAAGATTTGATCAAGCATATCGTTTTCTGCAGTGCTCTCCTGCTGTCTGGATGGGTCACAGCGGCACCGAAAATTCAGACCTGGCAGACGACTAACGGGGCAAAGGTACTGTTTGTTGAAGCCCCTGAGATCGAGATGGTGGATGTGCGTGTTGTGTTCGATGCGGGCAGCGCAAGAGATGGCGAGAAACAGGGTGTCACCTCATTTGCCAACAGCCTGTTGAGTGAGGGTGCCGGTGATTGGAGTGCCTATCAGGTCGCTGAACGTATGGAGGGCGTAGGGGCGCAGCTTAGTACGGGATCTTTGCGGGATATGGCATGGGTATCGGTGCGTTCGTTGACCGAACCCGAGGCGCTTACCACCAGCCTTGAGACAATGGCTGCGGTGATTGCCGAACCCAGTTTCAAGAATGAGGATATCGAACGGCAGCGCCAGTCCATACTGGCAGGGCTGGTGCAGGACGAGCAATCCCCTGGCAATCTGGGTAAAAAGCGACTCTATCAGCTTGTCTTCGGTGATCACCCCTATGCCGCAGATCCCGATGGGAGTATCGAGTCGGTAAAGGCGATAACCCGTGAGGATATAGTCGCCACTCACCAGCGGCTCTATGTTGCGAAAAATGCCTTGGTTGCGATTGTCGGCGCGGTCAACAGGCAGCAGGCCGAGTCGATTGCGGAGCAGGTGACAAGCGGGCTCAAGCCCGGTGAAGCGGTTGCCAAACTGCCCCCTGTGAAACCGTTACAGAGCGCAATCGATGAACAGATCCCCTTTCCCTCGACTCAGTCCCATCTTTATATCGGACAGCCAGGCATGCGCCGGGGGGATCCGGACTACTTCACCCTTTATGTGGGCAATCATATCCTGGGTGGCAGCGGCCTGGTTTCACTCCTAAGCCACGAGGTTCGCCAGAAACGCGGCTTGAGCTATAGTGTCTATAGCTACTTCCTGCCGATGCGCCAGATCGGACTGTTCCAGATGGGACTGCAGACCAAGAACGAGCAGGCCGCGGAGGCGCTGCAGGTAGTCAGAGATACCCTTCAACGCTTTATCAAAGAGGGGCCAACGGAAGAGGAGCTCAAGGCGGCAAAGCAGAATATTACCGGTGGATTTCCCCTGCGCATCGCGTCCAATGGGAAGATCGTGGAGTATCTGGCGGTGATCGGCTTTTACGATCTTCCTCTCGACTATTTGGATAGCTTTACCGATAAGGTGACAGCGGTGACCCGTGAACAGATTCAGGATGCCTTCAAACGACGCATCGATCCTGACCGACTGGTCAAGGTCCAAGTGGGACGTATTACACCCTTGGCTCAAGTCTCCGGGCAATCAGGCGCTGATAGCAGTGAGTGATGCAATGCGGATATAGGTTGAACATGGTTAAGTCCTCTCAGGCGGCCTTTCAGGTGCGAATCATCGGTGGTGTGCATCGGGGGCGCCGGTTGCATTTTGCCGACCTGCCCGGATTGCGACCGACCGGTGATCGTATCCGCGAAACCTTGTTCAACTGGCTGCAGCCTTTTATTGAAGGCGCTCGCTGTCTCGATCTGTTTGCCGGTAGCGGTGCATTGGGCCTGGAGGCCGCCTCGCGTGGTGCATCCAAGGTGGTGATGCTTGATACCGCCATGGCAGTGATCAGGCAGTTGACTGAGAACAAACGACTATTGGGGCTTGATCAGGTCTCGATTATCCGGGCGGATGCATTGCAATGGCTGGAACAGGATGCGATACCCTTCGATATCGTTTTTCTTGATCCGCCTTTCGTCGGCAATCTGCTGGAGCCTTTGTGTCAGCGATTGAATATGGGTTGGTTGGCGGATGGGGCTCATATCTATCTGGAAGATG
>JASFJX010000283.1:0-5497 GCA_050119385.1 Candidatus Thiodiazotropha sp.
GTCTACAGGCGTTTACGCGCGGGTTATACCGGTTTGTTGCTTCATGTTCCTCCATCTAAGGAGACGATTGCTCCATGCATGTTACGGGTCTCTTCACTGAGATGATCCAAGTTGCCTTAGCCTTGGTTCGACAACTAAATACCATATGCTGTTCGCAGCAGTGTAATGGGGTGCTCAGATGCCCTTCCATCGTTCAGTCCGTTTTCAATATGACGGCCAGCCATCGGGCAGTCGCTGCCGTAGTGGTCGGCTTCCGCCTGTTTGACCCGGTTGACCACCGGCTTACCGATCTTCATCGCATGTTGATGGTACTCGCTCTTGACCGCATAGGTGCCATCATGGCCGGAACAGCGTTCGATGGCGATAATCTCCGTATCCGGGATCAGGCTGAGTAACTCCTTCGTCTTGGCGCCGATGTTCTGCACCCGTTGGTGGCAGGCGGCATGATAGGCGACTTTACCCAGGCCCTGTTTGAAGTCGGTCTTCAATTGGCCATGTTTATGGCGAATGATGAGATACTCAAAGATATCGAAAATCGCATCTGCGACCTTTTTTACATCGGCATCATTCGGGAACAAGAGTGGAAGTTCCTGTTTGAACATCAAGGCGCATGAGGGGACCGGGGCAACGATATCCCAACCGGCGTCGACCAGTTTGACCAGGGAGGGGATATTGGCATTCTTCGCCGCCTCTACAGCGTCGAGGTTACCGAGTTCCAGTTTAGGCATGCCGCAGCACTGTTCTTTCTCGGCGATGGTGACAGGTATGTCGTTGTGCTCAAAGACGGCAATCAGGTCCTCGCCGATATGGGGTTCGTTATAGTTTCCGTAGCAGGTGCTGAATAGGGCAACTTTGCCTTTAGTAGCGCCGGCTTGAGCTCCTTCCGCGGTGCTGTCGATTCTTTGGGCGAGTCGCTTGCGAAGCGGCTTGGCATGAAATTCAGGTAATTTGGCGTCGGGGTGAACACCGAGGGAGTGGTCGAGAATCTCGCGAAAATTCTTTGCTTTGTTAAAACGGTTGACCACTCCGGCAACCACTGGGATACCGGCCAGTTTGCCAAGGTTATCGGTACTGGTGAGTAACCGGTCGCGCAGTTTGATATCGCCCTTTTTGTATTTAACGGCCTTGCCGCGCAGCATCAAATGTGGAAAGTCGATATTCCACTCATGGGGGGGTACGTAGGGACACTTGGTCATGTAGCAGAGGTCGCAGAGATAACAGTGATCGACCACCTGCCAGTAATCCTTTTTATCGACACCGTCGATCTCCATGGTTTCCGATTCATCCACCAGGTCGAATAGCGTCGGAAAGCTCTGACATAGACTGACGCAGCGTCGACAGCCATGGCAAAGGTCAAACACCCTCTCCAGCTCTGCCATGAGCTTCTCTTCGCTGTAATAGTCAGGGTTTTTCCAGTCGATTGGATGCCTTGTAGGGGCTTCCAGATTTCCCTCTCTCTGGTTGTTTGCTGCCATGAGTCTACTCCTGGTTGCATCATGGGGCGGCCAGGAGGCCGCCCATGGGTCTTCCTGAACAAGGGGCTCAGGTTAGCGGGTTGGACATCAGTCCATTTCGTCCAATGCCTTTTGGTAGCGATTGGCGTGGGAGCGTTCCGCCTTGGCCAGGGTCTCAAACCAATCCGCGACCTCGTCGAATCCCTCATCTCTGGCAGTCTTGGCCATACCGGGATACATATCGGTGTATTCGTGGGTCTCTCCCGCGACCGCAGCCTTCAGGTTGTCACCGGTGGGGCCAATGGGCAGACCTGTAGCGGGATCACCACACTGCTCGAGATACTCCAGATGACCGTGAGCATGGCCTGTTTCACCTTCGGCAGTGGAACGAAACAGGGCGGCAACGTCGTTATATCCTTCTACATCAGCCTTGGCGGCAAAATAGAGATAACGGCGGTTGGCTTGGGATTCTCCGGCGAAAGCGTCTTTTAAATTCTGTTCAGTTTGACTACCTTTGAGTTCCATAACAGGTTCTCCAAATATTAATGGTTTATTGTGGTTCAGTACGTCGGGCGATACGGCCCTTCGCTGTAGGGAAGAATAGTAATAAAAATGATTGGAATCGAGCGGTCTTTCCAATGATATTGATAGGTTATTCCTAAGATTATCAGGGCTGTGATCGGGGTCAGGGAATGCTTATATGCAAACATAATATAAATGACCTGTCTTTGAATCTCACTTGTCAGATCGAGCAAGCAGCTTCGGTCATGCGATAGGAGATTAATTCATTTTTGTGATCAAGAGCTTGGCATTCTTTTGACTGATTCTTTATACTCTGAGCATGGATGCCGAAAATGACATGAAAGTCTTAAATCGAAAGCGTATCGACAAGCTTCTCGATGACTACAATATCAACTTGACGAGGCAGCGGCGTACTATCGCCGATGCGCTGTTCGCTCGCCATCAGCATGTTACCGCCGAGCAGTTGTTCGAGGCTGTGATAGCTTCAGGTGGCCGGGTGTCCAAGGCCACTGTCTACAATACCCTTGGGCTGTTTGTCAGGAAGGGACTGGTCAGAGAGATCTTTATCGATTCAAATCGTACTTTCTACGACTCCAATAACAATCATCATCACCATTTCTATAATATCGATACAGGTGATCTGATCGATATCAAGGATCGTCTGGCGCCACATTTTGTCGACCATGAACTACCGGATGGTACGGCAATGGACATGGTCGACCTCGTTGTACGGGTAAGAAACAGCACTTCGTGATAGTGCCCTGACAGGCTGTGAGCCAGTATCAGCAGATCGACACCTCCCCTAATGTGACGTATTCTAGTATTTGATTAATTGCTTTGTCTGAGTTGACAAAACCGTTGATCTACATCAATGTTTTAGAATCAATCTAAATCTAGCATCTACCCGTCTCACTGGGGGTATCAATATGAGGCATGGCGTTAACGCCATATTAAGCATTTATAACAGTTACACAAACCTGATCGATTTTCCTGTTGAGGGAGAGCTGTCTCCAGTGAAAGAACCAGGGAGCCTTTCCATACGAAGGATGGTGCACAACTAATTCAAACATGGGATCAAGAAGCTATGACACGTAGAAAAATCGTTACCTTTTCAATAATGCTTGCTTTGTCGAGTTCACTTTGGGCTATGGATGAGCCGATACAGCCCATCAAGCCGGTACATAATATCAATCTGGGTCAGGTTGAGTTGGGAAAGAAGCTCTATTTCGATCCCCGCCTTTCCAAGTCGGGATTCATCTCCTGTAATTCCTGTCACAACCTCAGTATGGGTGGTACTGACAATCTGAAAACCTCCATAGGCCACAATTGGCAGCAGGGTCCCATCAATGCACCGACAGTACTTAATTCCAGCCTGAATCTGGCACAGTTTTGGGATGGTAGGGCAGCGGACCTGAAGGCCCAGGCCGGCGGGCCTATCGCCAATCCCGGCGAGATGGCATTTACTCATACCCTGGCCATCGATGTGTTGACCTCGATTCCCGAGTATGTGATGGAGTTCAAGCAGGTCTACGGTACCGATAAGATCACCATTGACGAAGTGACCCAGGCAATTGCGGAGTTCGAGAAGACCCTGGTTACGCCGAACTCCCGTTTCGATCAGTGGTTGCTGGGTGATAAAGATGCCCTTTCCCAGGAAGAGCTGGCGGGTTATAAGCTATTCAAAGAGAGCGGCTGTGTGAGCTGTCACAATGGAGAGGCCGTTGGTGGCAACTCATTCCAGAAGATGGGTGTGATGGAACCCTACAAGGCCAAGAGCCCTGCGGAAGGTTTGAGCGCCGTGACCGGCAAGGATGCGGATCGCTTCAAATTCAAGGTGCCGACCCTGCGCAATGTTGAGATGACCTATCCCTATTTCCATGACGGTGAGGCGGAGACCCTGACCGAGGCGGTGGATGTCATGGGACGGTTGCAATTGGGTAAGAAATTTTCTGACAAAGAGAATGCCCGGATCGTGGCCTTTTTAAAGACCCTTACCGGCGATCAGCCATCATTCCTGATGCCGATTCTGCCGCCCTCCACCGACAAGACGCCTCAGCCTAAGCCCTTCGATTGATCAAGGGATGGTTGTGGTGGCCGAGTTGGCCACAATTCCAAACAGGATGATAACCCCCCTTTTGTTAGGGGGGATATCATTAGCCCGAATGTTTCATCCGGTAAAGCTGACCTGGTCTCTTATTGGGAATGACAGGATAAATTCTTAGCGTAGTTTGCCGCGCCAAAGAGCGCGGTTTTGTCATTCAGAATAACTTTCACGGGCATCGACAGCATGATTCTCCGCATTGTCTCCTTGTTAGTGAACGCTTCCATGAAGCTACCCTCCCGAAGGATTGGCATGATTCGAGGTGCAATACCGCCACCCAGGTAGACCCCCCCTGTGGCCATGATTTTCAAGGCATGGTTACCTGCTTCCCGGCCATACAGTCGGGTAAAGAGTTCGAGGGTCTCCCGGCACAGGGGATCTGTCGACTCGAGTGCGGCATCGGAGATGGCAGGGGCCTTGCCGAATTGTTCCATTACCTCGTTTAGCCATACAGGTGTCTGCTGATTTCGGTAACGCAGTAGATAGTCATAGATGGTTACTAGCCCGGGTCCGGATACCAGGTGTTCCCAACTTACGTGCCCGTATTTTTCCTTCAATGTCTGAAACAGTTCGAATTCAAATGGGGTGCTAGGGCTGAAATCAGTGTGCCCGCCTTCCGAGGGAAAGGGATGGTATCTCTCCCCGTCCCAATAGAGAGCTGCCTCGCCCAGGCCGGTGCCGGCGGAGATGATGGAACGATTGCCGGTAGCGTTATCAGCCCCGGGGCTGAGGGTGAAAAAATCTTTCTCGTCTAGGACCTCTATACCCCAGGCATTTGCTTCAAGGTCGTTGATCAGGCAGGTCTGCTTGAAGTTGAATTGTAGTTGTATCTGATTTGCGGATATGCGCCAAGGGAGATTGGTGGTTTGACAAACCTGGTTGATGACCGGTCCGGCAATACCGAAACAGGCAGCTTCGATTGTTGTTACCGTTGCTTGTGCCAAGAAGAGTTGTAGTACAGTCTCGATTGAATCGTAAGACTGGCTTGAATAGGTCATTTCCAGGAGCGGCCGCAGACTAGTTTCAGGCGTTGCCTGAAAGAGTGCGAGCCGTGTGTTGGTCCCGCCTATATCACCTGCCAAAATTTGCATCGATTACCTCGTAAGTAATTAGAGTATCCCCTGCCCTTTTCAATTCTACCGTTATATTGGTCTGAATATCGTATAAAGTGCATACGTGCATCCCCAGGTGTTCGATGGCCATTTCCCGGGGATTATCGCCTTTCCGTACCAGGACGCGTTCAGTGTAGGTCGGTTACACTATGTGCTTTGCCAATGTTCCGGAATTAAGATTTAAAAATATTAACTTAGCTTATTTTTAAGCGTCCGGATGAAACATGAGGATTTAAATTATGTTCATAGTCGCCAACCGGGTCCCTGTTGCTGATGGCTACCGGGAGATGTTCGAGGAGCGTTTTCGC
>JASFJX010000284.1:0-5496 GCA_050119385.1 Candidatus Thiodiazotropha sp.
CAGAGATGCCGGCGCATTATGCGCCGGCATTCCGGCTACGTTTTATAGAATTTAAGATTCAGCTTCGTCCGGAGGGGTTCCTTCGTCCGGAGGGGTTCCATCGTCTGGAAAATCGCCGTCTTCCGGCATACCGTCGTCGGAACTCTCCACAACCTCAATTGCTGTCGAGTCTAGAACGAAGGTGACATTGCCGATGGTTGTACCTTCAGTAATAGCTTCGCCGGCTATTTCGAGTTCCCCTGCCACTGTGATAGTTACACTGCTTTGTGCAGTAAGCGTGTCTTCAGAATCCAATGTGAGATCTGAGACGACTGCATCACCAGTAACCACCCAGTGGGATTGTGAATCAAAAACCAGGCTCACAACACCGGAAGTATCACCTCGTATAACAGTCCCTTCCCATTCTGAATTTATGAAATCCACATTCAGTGAGTTTGATCCGGTACCCAGGTTAGGATTATCACTCGCTTCTGCTACAGCACCCAAGTAGAAATCTCCGGTTAACTCGCAGGTCTCTCCACTTTCACCTGTCAAATCCCAAACGGTTTCGCTATTTTCATTTGTAAATACGATATTACCGCTGCCTCCTCCTTCTACCGACACAAGGAGGTTGTCGGCAGGAGTCTGACCTTCGGCAATAGCTTCTTCAGTTAACTCGCCGTATTCCTCGTAATTTTTATTAACGAGGCGAGTATTATTGATATAGATCGGTGTAGATGAATTCTCCACATAGATCACTGCGAATTTGTTGCCACCGGAATATCCGGGTGTTAGGGATTTGTCTGTAAACCACCAAGTAAGCGAGTCTTCATAAAATGAAGGTGTATTGGCTTTATCGATAAATATATTGAGTTGATCAGAATCAGTCGTTGCATCGGCCATGGAATCATCCCAATCCGCTGGATCTGCAACATCATAGACCGCAACCATTTCATCGTAATCGTAATAAGCAGATACACGGCTATTTTCGACGGTAATTCCGGTTTCTTCCGCTTCAGCATTTCCACCCGCACGGGTTTTAATACCCATCACACCATAGATGTCTGTGTTATAAGCATAGATATATCCACCAGCGGCCGAGACCAAACCGGCGTCAAGCGCTGACATCATTGTGGTATTTGTTGTATAAACCCAGCTTTCATTGGAGCCAATGGAGTAGACGCCTGCGCTTCGCAACCCGTAGGATTTGCCTATTACATTGTTCGCCACGATAACACCGCCGCCTGTATCTGTTGCCAGCGCCGTACCCGCTTCGTCACCAGTAACAATAACAGTCACATCTGACGAATGACTCTCAAAAACACCCCTTACATCACCATCATCATTCCGCTGCATTGACCCCAAGCCGAGCGATGGTCTTGTTGTCGCAGTAATACTGGCTGAGTCCCGATTGATTGTACCCTCGTCATCAATCAAGCCTGTTCCCTCGGTATTCAAAAATATTTGTCCTCCAGTAGACACGTAGGGTCCGTGTCCTCCACTCGATTTCGAAAAAATATTACCTCCATTAATATTCAATACACCAGACGCCAACGAATAGATGGAATTAACTGTTCCTAATATTTGTGGATTGTTTAAAGTAACAGAATTAGTATCTTCATTTACGCTGTTTTTCGCCGCTGAAACAGCGTCCCCTCCATCGATATGAATAGCAGATCCCAGGCCATAAAAATTGCCTGCTTCTGAAGGCCCTTTACTAGCGGTATATACATCCGCGGTGAGATCCGTGATGCTTAACTCCACATCTGACTGAACTAACAGGGCTGCTGTATTTGTGTGGGTATTATCAACTGTAACTGTTCCCAGTCGATCCAAACCAATTTCGTCGGTATCAATTTCCTTATATAGATAGGTGCAATAAAGAGCCACATCACCGGTACTCGGTCCGGTTGTTATTTCTTCATGGTAGTTATATAAGCGAATCAAGTCGTAATCACTACCGTATACCAGGCCTTCGCTACTGTAAACACCGTTAATTACCTCCGCTTTACTGTAGTACTCCGGCTCATCTGACTGTTGTGATGAATACACCATCTCGTAAAATTTATTATTTGCGGCATAATAAACTCCAGTCGAAACCCCCATTGAATTATTGTATTTACTGGTCGTTCCCGTGCTTATTGGTTCATAGACATCAACATCCTCCGGTAAACTCGCATTATCATCAACTGCCGCATCAAGTATTTCCGGTGCGTCATAGGTACCTGATGTTGCAGTTTCCGTACGGGTATCTTCCGGATCTGTTTCGAATACTGCAGACACTTCTGAAGAATCCGTTGTAAAAGTATAAGAGATTGATACTTCGTTTTTCTTCTCTTCGTCGCCTAAAAAGTCATAGGACTCACCATCAATGGTGACAGACGAGATTTTGTAGCCTATGTCAGCAACGATGTTGAGTGTTTTTGTATAGCCACCTCCAAGCATTGCAGAAGGAAGATAGTAATTACCATTCGGTTGGATATAACCATTCTCCTCAGCGACAAGTGAAAACTCTTGTGTATTCGATTCAGACAGATATGCGTAAGTCTTATCTGTTTCCATCACATAGACTTCAAGCACACTGCCTTCATCTATATAAAAGGTACCTCCCTGGCTACTAACCAAAGCGGTATCGGATATTGAAGTAATAGTCCCGGGAAACACCCAACCGGCAGTGTCATTGTAATCGTAGACAGCGCGAGAGTTAATTCTGTATATACTCGTTGGCAGTAACACGAAATTGCTGGAAATTTTATTGTTCGATAACGCGTTATATTCACCATTACCCAGCGCGGTGACACTATAGCCTCCCAATTCAGCCGGAATCATCACAACGTTTTCCGCCTTTTCCGACCCATCGCCCCAAAGCACTATCGCTTCATTATCATCTGATATTTGGTAGACCCAGCTTCCTTCACGTTGGTTTTCGGTGCTGACCGTACTATTAGAATCATCGGTATCCGAATCAGTATCTGAATCAGTATCTGAATCAGTATCTGAATCAGCATCCGAATCAGTATCTGAATCAGCGTCCGAATCAGTGTCCGAATCACTCTCTGATTCCGACGCCGATTCCGATGTCTCGATGGTGACAACGAATTCTTCGTAGCAACCTGTGAGACCGAAAAGCGTGACTGAAATCACTAACAAATAGGAAAGTATTTTTACTGCCATGACTCAACCTTTGTAACTTATGAGTGTTAACACGATATGGATCTCTATTCCGCGGTAAGTCCGATACCAAATTTTTTTGCACGGGTTTACTATATCGAATCGATATGGATGAATGCTGTAAAGGGATGTAAATATTCCTCAAACCGAAGTAAGTAGCAAGTAAACTGTGACATATATAACAATTATTGACACCCCAAATAAGCGAATAATCAATAGAACATAATTAAAACCAGATATTCCACTGAATTAAGGTTGCAGTAATTTTTTACGTGTTTTTTTGTTGGTGATGATGTTTATACGCGGGGGCTCGCGCCCTTTTTCTGCGGCAACAGAAAGTGCGCCAGAGCCGGCAGTAAAACCAGGTCGCGGATATCGATGAGCAGCAGCACCGCGAAACCTGCCGCGTCGGCAAGCAGTGCCGTGAGCCCGGCGAGGAATAGGCGGCGATGAGACCAAGTTGCCATACTACGGCCACCAGGGAGCTGGTGACCAACAACAAGGTTGACCGAGCACAGCGGGTGTACCAGAAAACAATCGCGATGGCGATAGCGATGGCGAAGAACTTCAGTACCTCCCTGAGACCCTCGATAAGGTCACCGATGATCTTGGCAAAGCCCGTGATGTGGATGGCCAGATCGTCATTCTGGTACTGGGTGCGTACCGCTTCAAGCTGGTCGGAAAAATCCGCATAGACCAGTTCGCTTCCATCGGGAAGCCTTTCCAGCAAGGTCACTGGCGGCAGCGGCGCCAACGGTAGCGCTGTAATGCTGCGTCCCATGTCTGCGCCGATCAGAATCTGTCCGGCCTGATTGGCCAGCAGCAGGCGGCCCTGCGCACTCCCGTCGTCCACCGGCAGACTGGTGATCAACGAAACCGGCAGGGGCAGCTCGGTCTTGTGCCAGGTCTCGCCTTTGTCTGAGGAGCGATAGGCGTTGCCGCGCATTCCCCCAACCACCACTTCGTCACCTTTGACAGCAAGTGTGAAGTAGCTGCCGCCGTAGGGTGTTGTGAGACGCTTGCCCTCGGCCAACCTGGCTTCGATCACCCAGACCCGGTGCAATTCGTAACGCATGTCATCCGGGTTGATATGGTGATCCATCAATACCTCTTCGGATGGACGTTGAAAGAGGCGGTTGGCATTGTAGGGGATGTACATCTCCTGCTTGCCGATGATATTCCAATCAAAACGGTCCAGTTCGTGTTGTTGTGCTTCTCTTTGAACTCCTCGGGCGAGCTCTCCTTGAAATAGTAAGGCATCTGAAAGTCGCCGGAGGCGAATACCGTAGGCACATGCCGGCCGTCGGCCGTGGTCAGCACACCGCGCACATCCACATGCCAGGAGGTGCCACGCCAACGCATTATGTGATTCCATATCGCCTCGGCACCGTTTTTGGGAATAGGAAAGGGAATGCCGCCATGGGCGTTTTGCCGCATGTAGCGCTCGCCCAGGGTGGCGCGGGTAGCGTTCTTGAAGGTATTGTCATAGACCCATTGCGGCGCGGCCGCTGTGCGGTAGCTGGGGTAGACATTGATCTTGAAAGTAGCCGGATACTTTTTAAGCATCGCCTTGAGCCCTTCGCTGAGCCTGTCGGCGTATTGATCCATGTTGGTGACATCGATGACGAACAGCGGCTTCTCGTCCTTGAAGGGATCCGGGCGACGACCGCCGTTCTCGAAACCGGGGATTGCCTGGGTATAACCACCGTTCCAGACGGGAATTGTACCCTCCTTGTTACCCGCCCTTTCGGCGCCGAAGGGCGTGAGTTCGCTCCTAAGCTTGGCCGCTTCTTCTACCGATACGGCGGCCCCAGCCGTGTGGCCAAATACCACCAGAGCCGTGCCGAACAAGATACTGCGCAAGAGGTGATTGTTCGCTTTCATATGTCGCCTCCAGGCGAATCAGAATGCACGGAGCAGGGTGAATGATATGTAGTCACGGTCCGCCAGCGCTTGTTTGTATGAACGGTGTCCGTCCGAATCGATATAGGTATCCTCATCGCCAAAGTAATGTGTGAAATTAGCGCCGAAGCGCCAGACGTCCAGGTAGGAGCCCGACAAACCGATACTGAGGTCGCCCACACCTTCACCGTTGAACGCTCCCACGACCGAGGAATTCCCGCAGATGCCGTAACCGATGCCGAGGGGCACCGAAAGGTCGACTCCGGGCCAGACTTGACGGTACTTGGGTTGGTAGATCACACGGATGTTGGCAGCATCGCGGTCGGCGTTGACGTTGAGCGCCCCTTCGGGGTGGTCGATACCTTCCGGGCTGGTATAAGGGTCACAGTATTTAGTGCAGCTGGTCATGCGATTCCAGGCAATCTCGCCGAGCAGGTCCGCTTC
>JASFJX010000285.1:0-5488 GCA_050119385.1 Candidatus Thiodiazotropha sp.
GCTGTGTTGATAGGATTGCCAGTTCCTCCTTTTAAACAAGTTCAAGTACCTGAGGAATTAGTCGATTTTAATATTGGTACACCACTCGATGGCCTGGGAGCGGGGCCTGCATTTGGTTCATTGGAACGCCAGGTGACTGAATTGACGGTTTCTAATGTCGAACAAGTACCTGATAAGTTGCAGCAGGATGTTCTTATCTTCGATTGGTGGGTCAGAAATGCCGATCGCTATTTGAGTGAGTTTGGCGGGAATCCAAATCTGTTTTGGGAGCCGGGAGAACGGGGGCTTGTTGTGATAGATCATAATCAAGCTTTTGATTTTACAGTAAAAAAGTCAGATTTTTCTCAGGGACATGTGTTTGCTTCTCAAACTTACGAGCTCTCAGGTGACTTTTTCCGCCGGGACGAATACCATGGGAAGTTATCAACGGCCCTTAACGAGTGGCCGCAAATACTGAGTGAAATTCCTGAAACCTGGTGGTTTGTAGATGAGGAGCAGACCGTACCGGTTAGTTTCGATAAGCAGACGGTCTATGAGTTACTGAAAGGCTTTGAGTCAGACGATTTTTGGAGCTGGAAATGAAAAAGACACCTTGCCAATATGCCATTGTGCGCTTTACGCCCTATGTGGAGACGGGTGAGTTCGCCAATGTGGGTGTCGTAATGATGGCGCCGCAGGTGAGGTATTTCGGTTTCAAGTTATTGACTCGTCGCCATGGCCGCATCACCAAATTCTTTGAAGAACTCGACGCCAAAGTTTTTCGTGCTGCGATGAATGAGCTCAAGGTCGAACTTGGGCGTATACATGGTGTGTTGAAAGCACATGGCTTTGATCGTCGCATGAAGAACAATGATGTTGACTTTGCCAAGGGCCTGTTTTTCGAAGTGTTGCGTACCCGTGAGACGATAGTCCGCTTTGGTGAGCCAAGAGTGGTGCTGGCCGATGACCCAAAAGAGACGTTGAAAGAGCTGTTTGCTTACTATGTTGAGCGCAATTTTGTAACCAAAGAGTATCGGGAGACGGTGCTTGAAAAGGGGCTCCGTGAATTATTCTTAAATAATCAACTCGGTGAGCGTTTTCATCGCACAAAGATAGGTGACGATGATTTTAATGTTACATTTCCATTTGTTGAGTTGCATGACCAGGTTCCGACAAAGATTATAAAACCGCTCAATTTGGCTCAGGACGATACTACGAAGATCCTCGAACATGGAAATAAATGGGAGTTTCGTGTTCGTAAATTGAAAGAACGTGAAGTCCTCCCCGAAAAAATGCTTTTTGCCGTGGAGGAGCCAGAAGAGCCGGGTCGACGGGCTAACGCGTGTCAGGAAGCGGTCAATATGCTCTCTGAAACAGGTGTCACCGTGTACTCTTACAGGGATCGTATGGAGATTCTTAAGTTCGCCAGGGCTTGAAACCTAGGAAGCTCTGCGTAATTCATTCATCAGCGTAGGCCGGCCGGGATCCAGCAAAATCAAAGGCATGGATTCCGGTATTCACCGGAATACGTAGACCTACTTTTTCAACACTGTTTTAAGTGTCAGTTGTATGAATGATTATGTACTCTGCCCACCCCTGCATCATCTTTCGGCGTTTCTCAAACAGGTCTCCTCGTCGATAAGCGGCTTCCACCTTGTTTTTAATGGCATGGGCCAGTGCCATTTCCGCTACGTCTCTAGGAAAGCTGGAGATTTCACCTGACCAATCCCGGAAACTGGAGCGGAAGCCGTGGGGTACATACCCACCTCGGTCGCCGTTCACTCCATAACCCATACCGCGCATCAACTGCAGCAACGCCATATTGGAGAGGGGGCGGCCATGACGAGACCCAGGGAAGAGGTAGGGATTACCTTCGATGCGAGTTAATGCCGCCAGGATGTTCAGTGCAGCATCGGATAGCGGTACCCGGTGTTCACGTCTCGCCTTCATCCTTTCGGCCGGGATGGTCCAGACGCCTTTATCCTGGTCGATTTCATCCCACTTGGATAGAAGCACCTCACTGGTGCGGGTGGCGGTTAGGATCAGAAACTGGAGGGCGGGGGCCGAGGTGCTGCCATTTGCCACCAGTTCCATCATGAAGGCCGGAACGTCGGAGTAGGGCATGGCAGGATGGTGAGAGACCTTCTTCACCCGTGAGGGTTTTGCCAGTAATTTGTCCAGATGCCCCTTCCAACGCGCCGGGTTCAGATGTTCCCGGTACTTGTGCGCTGCAGCAAAGTCCAGGATGTTTTCAATCCTGCCCTGTACCCGCTTGGCGTTCTTCCAGCTGCGTCGATGAGCCCTAATGTAACGGGCTGCACAGGTGGTGAAAGTAGGTATCTCAACCTGCTCTTTGCGTCTCTCTTCAATAAGATCGATGCCTTTCTTTGCTTGCTTTCGGTATTTACTGGCATCTTCCCTTGCCCCACCCAAACCCACATCAGGACTACTCCCGAGCCCCATTTCGCGGCGGTTGTCGTTGATGGTGAATCTTAATACCCATTTTTTGGCACCTGATTTAGAAACGACTAGACGCAGACCACTACCATCCTCGTATTTGCCGGGACGGGCAGTAGCCACCTGGCTGTGTGGCAGGCTTTGATTCGAACCCTTCGTTCGACCAGGCGCGAAGCAATGATGTGATTAAGGGTTTGACACTATGCTGCTTCATTCTCAACTAACTTGAAGCCTGAGATGGCTTGGTTTAAGTCCTTCAATTGCTAAATTTTTTACCTGATTACCCATGAAGCTCAGCTGCTTTAGAATTTAAGCTTCCTTGGGTAGATTACCTTCTTTTTCGTAAATTTCTAATGCCTTACGGTGGGGCAGGGCCCCACCAATCGGCATTGAACAGAGTTGTAATAATTCAAGCTTGAGTGAATATTTCTATTCAGGAATTTTTATGAACCAGGGATATTCCCTAATTTAAATTATTGAACAACGTATAAGACACTGATTTTCACCTATACTATTTAATAATAATTCTAAATAGAAACACCCGAAAACAATAATAAAAACCTACTTGATAACTATTTCAGTTGATGACCAATCTTGACATTCGAGGGGGCTCTATACATGAAAAAGCATAATATTTTTTTCCCGGCAACACTCTTCACGGCATTGCTGTTGTTGAGTGGATCTATACAGGCAATAGTGCTTTGCGGAGATGGTGTCTTGGATATGTCGGCAGGTGAGCAGTGCGATGATGGAAACACCATCGATGGGGATGGTTGTTCAGCAACCTGTCTACTTGAGCCAATGTGTGGTGACGGTGTCCTGGATGAGGGAGAGGCTTGTGACGACGGTAACAACGTGAATGGTGATGGTTGCTCCGCATCCTGCACAATCGAAGCCTATTGCGGCGATGGCGTTTTGGATATAGGCGAGAGCTGCGACGACGGTAATAATATTGATGGAGACGGTTGTTCTTCGGAATGTGGTATTGAGCCATATTGTGGAGACGGCAATCTCGATCCGGGTGAGCAGTGTGATGACGGGAACAATGAGAATGGCGATGGTTGTTCAGCACTCTGTGAAAAAGAAGTTGATGGCGGCGAAGGTTGTACCCCGGGTTACTGGAAACAGGGACACCATTTTGAAGCCTGGAACATGTATAGCCCGGATATGCTGTTCAGTGATGTGTTCGAAGATGCATTTCCCGGCCTGACACTGCTGGATGTTTTGCAGCAAGGTGGCGGTAAGCTCTATGCGTTAGGTCGCCATACCGTGGCTGCATTGTTGAATGCTGCTTCCACAGGGGTGAACTACGGGCATACTCCAGCGTCTATCGTCGACAGATTCAATGCGGTGTATCCGGGAAGCAAGGATGACTACGAGGCACTTAAAGCAGAAATGGAGTATGACAATGAGCGTGTGTGCCCGCTCAGCGCGGAATCGATCGGCAACGGGCAATCTCGTGGCAATTGGGAGTCTCGTGGCAACGGGGGGGCTTGTGGCAACAGGGAGCCGCGCGGAAGAAGTGACGACCGCGGTGGTCCCGATGCTAAATTCGGTAATGGCAACCGGAGAAGCTAGTCGATAGGCTTGGGTGTTTCTATACAGTGTAAGGGCTGCTTTTTGCAGCCCTTTTTTTGTTTTTTATGCAATAGCGCCACACTATTTCGGGTATGTAATAATTTGGTCATAAAGGTAGGCACGGGGTTGGCAAACCTACGGCTCAAAGGCTTTACAATTCACTCGAATGTTTTACCCTCTCACAAACTAACAAGGGAACTTCCCTTGAAATCAATCGTCAATGCACCAATATCTACAAAAAATTGAATACCTGAGTTGGTGAATAAAAGATGATGAGAATCGCACTGTTTCTTGGTACCAATCTGGCAATCCTGATGTTGATCAGCGTCACCTTCAGGCTGCTGGGAATAGAGGGGCTGTTGTTGGATAGCGGGGTCGATCTCAACCTCAATGCCTTGCTGGTCTACTCGGCGGTGATCGGATTTTCAGGTTCCCTGATCTCGCTATTCATTTCCAAATGGATGGCGAAGCGCAGTATGGGGGTCAAGGTGATCGAAACGCCGAGTAACGAGGTAGAGCGCTGGTTGGTTGGAACGGTTGAAAGGCAAACTCAAATGGCTGGTATCGGTATGCCGGAGGTAGGGGTTTTCAATCACGCCTCACCCAATGCATTTGCCACGGGGTGGAACAAGAACAGTGCCCTGGTTGCTGTCAGTACAGGTTTGTTGCAGCAGATGAATAGGGATGAGGTAGAAGCCGTATTAGCTCATGAGGTCAGTCATGTGGCGAATGGCGATATGGTCACCCTGTCCCTGATACAGGGGGTGGTGAACACATTCGTCGTTTTCCTATCCCGGGTTATCGGGCATACGGTGGATCGCGTCGTATTCAAGACCGAGCGCGGCCACGGCCCGGCCTTTTTCATCGTTTCCATGGTTGCCGAATTCGTGCTCGGGATCCTGGCGATGACTATCGTCATGTGGTTTTCCCGCTGGCGGGAGTTCCGTGCTGACAGGGGCGGGGCTGAGCTGGCAGGTAGAGAGAAGATGATTGCCGCTCTCAAGCGCCTGCAACAGGCCCATGAGCCAGAGTCGCTGCCTGATGAGATGGCGGCATTCGCAATCAGTGCCGGTAAAGTGCAAAAACTCTTTGCGAGCCATCCGCCGCTGGAAACACGAATTGCGGCGCTCCAGTCGCAGTAGACTCTCCGGTACCTGATGCAGATGCTTGTTGAAAACAACTTAAAAGGAGCAAATACAGACCTTACCTGCCATTATGGTTATAGTACAGGTTATAGTTATCTTCATTGCAACGGCAGGCTGGTCAGTTCCAGCCTGCCGATGTGACTAATTCAGCAGGATGCTCAGCTCACCATCATAGGGGGAAACCGGCTTTTTACCAGCGACCACCACCACCACCAGAGCTTCGCTTTGGCTTATCCATCGCTTCATTTATTCTCAAGTCACGCCCTTGAAAATCCTTTCCATTGAGCTGGGAGATAGCCTTTTCAGCATCACCTTGGTTCATTTCAACA
>JASFJX010000286.1:0-5466 GCA_050119385.1 Candidatus Thiodiazotropha sp.
ATCTGACTCTCTTCCAGAGGGGTGGGCAGATCGACCTCCTCTTCCGGAGCAAAGAGATAATAGATGGCTGCGAGGATCAGTGCTGCTACGGCAATCTCCAAGGCGACACGGAGTCTGTCGGAGCGGGTCAGTGTCTCCACATCCTGGGTATCGTCATTGGCTGGTTTGGAATCCGAACTTGTCATACTCTCTATGTAATTTGAATTCTTGGCCAGCTTGGTTGCCAGCGCCATCCATTTAATCTTGCATAAACCATAGCCACGACATTTCAACAGAACAGGCAGCTAAAATCTATATATACGATGGGCGGTATGTCGATATCAGAGTTGGCGAATGCCAGAAGGTGCCGTCTAACCATCTAATCCCTACCCGGTTTGTAGGTTTTGCAATGCGAATTATGAGCAACCGAAACCTGACCGTTTCGTAGTGGCGCTAAAGTTCATTCATGGAGGTGGTTGAGGCTGTTTAAGATGGTACCGGGGGCGGGACTTGAACCCGCATGATATTGCTACCGGTGGATTTTGAATCCACTGCGTCTACCAATTCCGCCACCCCGGCGTCGTGAAGCCGCAGAGTATACCTAATTTTTCAAGACTATGCAGAATAATTCATTGGATCTGTTGTTGGGCTATGGCAGGAATCCCTGCTTGGCAAGTTGCTCCGCGATTTGTACTGTTTCCATAGCGACCGGATGCTAGATTCGGGTTAGCCAGGTGGTTTGAAATATTCACCGGTTACTCCCGGCGTGCTACTATCCGCGCGCTATGCAGTTATCTGACTTTGATTACCACTTGCCAGAGGAGCTTATCGCTCAGTTTCCCCATACAGAACGCAGCGGAAGTCGCCTGCTTGGGTTGTTACAGGGGGAGATGAGAGCGAAAGATCTGATGTTCACTGACCTGCCGTCACTGTTACAGCCCGGGGATCTGTTAGTACTCAATGATACACGGGTGATGCGTGCACGACTCTACGGAAATAAGTTAAGCGGTGGCAAGGTCGAAGTGTTGATTGAGCGTATCCTGGAAGCAGGAATGGCGCTGGCGCATGTTCGAGCGAGTAAATCACCCAAGCCGGGTTCTCAACTGGAACTGGGCGATGGGGAGGGGCTTGTGGAAGTCGCGGGTCGAGATGGCGATCTGTTTTTACTTCAAGCTTTATCTGACGATTTCTACCATTTGATGGCGAAGTATGGCCATATGCCATTGCCTCCCTATATCGATCGTGGCGACAAGCCTATTGATATAGACCGTTATCAGACTGTTTTCGCAGATAAGCCCGGTGCAGTAGCAGCACCCACTGCTGGATTGCACTTCGACCATGCCATGTTGAGAAGAATTGAGGATATGGGGGTGAACCTGGCGACTGTAACCCTGCATGTTGGTGCCGGGACCTTTCAACCGGTCAGGGTGAATAATCTCGATGAGCATGTCATGCACAAGGAGTATATTGAGGTTGGTGAAGCGGTCTGCCGGCAGGTTGCCGATACACGCAAGCAGGGGAGGCGCGTGGTGGCTGTGGGCACCACCTGTGTGAGGAGTCTTGAGGCGGCCTCGAGTAGCGGTGCTATCAAACCTTACCAGGGTGATACCAGACTCTTCATCAAGCCGGGTTATCAATTTCGCAGTGTTGATGCGATGATAACTAATTTTCATCTACCTCAGTCGACTTTATTGATGTTGGTGGCGGCCTTTGCCGGATATGACCGCATCATGCAGGCCTATCGTCATGCCATTGAAAAGCGCTACCGATTTTTCAGTTATGGCGATGCCATGTTCCTGACACCCACAGATGAAAGTAGCTAAAAAAAGCGCGGCGGGGATGCCGCGCTGAACATGTCCACCAAAGGAGGATGGAGGAGTGAATTGTGCTGAAACGTTAACTTCAGCACATAAATATTTTCTAATTTGATGTGGGTGCTGTCAAGAAAATCCAGGGAAATCCCTACTATATTTACAGGATTTTACTTAAAAGTGAAGATGTGGGTTGTTAGACTACCCCTTATGCCGGTATAACCTAGTAAGTTACTATGAAATTCAATGTGTTACAAACGGATGGGATTTCCCGTCGCGGTCGCTTGAGCTTTACCAGAGGTGATATTGAAACCCCTGCATTCATGCCGGTTGGCACCTATGGTACGGTCAAGGCGATGACCCCCGAGGAACTAATAGGTTTGGGGGCCGAGATCATACTCGGTAATACCTTTCATCTGATGCTCAGGCCTGGTACCGAGGTCATTCAGAAGCATGGGGGGCTACATGGTTTTATCCACTGGGAGCGGCCGATATTGACCGACTCTGGGGGGTTTCAGGTGTTTAGCCTGGGGGAGATGCGCAGGATCTCCGAGCAGGGAGTGACCTTCCAGTCACCTATCGATGGCAGTAGGGTATTCATGGGCCCTGAGGAGTCGATGCAGGTTCAACGGGATTTGGGCTCGGATATCGTTATGATCTTCGACGAGTGTACCCCCTACCCGGCAACGGAGGAGGAGGCGAGGATGTCGATGGAGCTCTCACTGCGCTGGGCGCAACGCAGTCGCATCGCCCATGGTGACAATCCGTCGGCCCTGTTTGGTATCGTCCAAGGGGGAATGTTCGAGGCGCTGCGTGATCGATCCCTGCAGGGGTTGGTCGATATTGGGTTCGATGGCTATGCGGTCGGTGGCCTATCGGTTGGGGAACCCGTAGCGGATCGTTGGCGCATCCTCGATTTTCTTGGTACTCGGATGCCGGCGGACAAGCCGCGCTATTTAATGGGCGTAGGTACGCCAGAGGATATCGTCGAATCGGTACATCGAGGTATCGACATGTTCGACTGCGTAATGCCGACCCGTAATGCGCGCAATGGCCATTTGTTTACTCATCAGGGTGTGGTTCGCATCCGCCATGCAGCCTATCAACATGATGAGAGTCCGCTTGATCCTGAGTGTGACTGTTATACCTGCCGCAACTATAGCCGTGCCTATCTACGCCACCTGGACAAATGCAAGGAGATTCTTGGGGCGCGGCTGAATACCATACATAATCTGTATTACTACCAGAAATTGATGCGGGATCTGCGAGGGGCAATCGAGGCTGGGACGTTACGGGAGTTTACCCAGCTGTTTTATGAAAAGCGGGGAATCAAGAGGGATTCTTATTAATCCGGCGACCCAGTAGCTTACTTTCAAGGCACCCTGACGCGGGCAGGGCTTTGGAAAAGTGGCATGGGAATAGGCTATTCATATAGCCTATTCCCGTCATTTCTCAATCACAGGTCGCAGACAGATCCCAATATTTAGGGGAGTGATATAAGCGTGCCAGCTGAAGTTCGCGTTCAAGCTCCATTTCACGTGGGAGGTGGTCGCCAAAACGAGTGAACAACTCTTCCTGTTCAACGGTTTCATGGCGTGCTACTTCCCGATCGATATTCATGATTTTAAAAAAGTCTGCTTTATCGAAATCCAGTCCCTCCCAGTCAAGGGCGTCATGGGAGGGAACCCAGCCTAAGGGGCTCTCGATGGCGTGACCTCTGCCGCTGCAACGATCCACTACCCACTTGAGAATCCGCATGTTATCGCTGAAGCCTGGCCAGATGAATCGACCGTGTTCGTCCTTGCGAAACCAGTTCACACGAAATATTGTGGGTGGTGTAGTCACATTCTTCCGTCCGATACGCAGCCAGTGCTTCAGGTAGTCCGCCATGTTGTAACCACAGAATGGCAACATGGCCATGGGATCGCGGCGCATGGATGCTTGATTGATGGATGCCGCGGTCGCCTCCGAGCCCATGGTGGCCGCCATGTAGACACCGTGCTCCCAGTTATAGCTTTGATATATTAAGGGAAAGTTGTGACTGACACGTCCGCCAAACAGAAAGGCCGTGATGGGAACACCGGCAGGATTCTCCCATTCCGGATCAATTGAAGGACAGGCGGCGGCAGGCGCCGTAAAACGTGCGTTAGGATGGGACGCCTGACGGCCACAGCCTATCGTCCAGTCATCGCCGCGCCAGTCGATCATATGTTCAGGCGGATCTTCCGTCAGGCCCTCCCACCATACATCACCATCATCAGTCAGGGCGCAGTTGGTGAAGATGCAGTTTTCACGCAATGCAGCAATCGCATTGGGATTGGATGATTCATTGGTGCCGGGAGCAACGCCGAACAGCCCATATTCCGGATTGATGGCATAAAACTTACCGTCCTCTGGATTGGGTTTTATCCAAGCAATATCATCGCCTATGGTGGTGACTTTCCAGTCTTCAAAATTTTGTGGCGATTTGAGCATTGCAAAATTGGTTTTTCCACAAGCGCTGGGAAAGGCTGCCGCCACATAAAATTTCTTCTTCTCTGGGGTTTCTACGCCCATGATCAACATGTGTTCGGCTAGCCAACCCTCATCCCGTCCCATCACCGAGGCGATACGCAGAGCAAAGCACTTCTTACCTAACAGGGCATTACCACCGTAACCGCTTCCGAAGGACCAGATCTCCCGGGTCTCTGGAAAATGGGTAATGTATTTGTCCTCGATATTGCCGGCGCAGGGCCAGGGGACGTCTTCTTCTCCTGGAGCCAAGGGGGCGCCGACAGAGTGTACACATGGCACGAATTCACCATCCTCACCTAGTACATCGAGTACCTTCTGCCCCATGCGCGTCATGATGCGCTGGTTCACCACGACGTAAGCAGAATCCGTGATTTCAACACCGATATGCGCGATATGTGAGCCGAGGGGGCCCATGCTGAATGGGATGATATACATCGTCCTTCCCTGCATGCAGCCTTTGAATAATCCATTGAGAATCGTTTTCATCTCCTTTGGGTCCATCCAATTGTTGGTTGGACCGGCATCTTCTTCTTTTTCTGAACAGATATAGGTACGTTCCTCAACGCGAGCCACATCGCTCGGGTGGGAGCGGGCCAGATAACTGTTTGGTCGCTTCTCCGGATTAAGACGAGTAAAGGTACCGCTTTGCACCATCTCGTCACACAAGCGGTGATACTCTTCCTGTGAACCATCGCACCAGTAAATCCGGTCCGGATTACATAACTGTGCGATCTCATTAACCCAGGCTAAGAGCTTGCGATTACTCGTGCGAACGGCGCCATCATGTTTCGTAGTCATGGTGAAAGGCTACCTCTTATGGTTGTTTGTTGATAACCCACACTCTATCTAGAGAATGGGGTGTACATGAACAGATAGGTAGAGAACAGACGCAACCAGTATATTGAACTTGTCCGAAATTCGCTATTCCGGTCTAAATCAGGGTTGAATAGGGAAATTCGACCCCCCATTGCATCGATGACGATGATCCTAAAAAGATCAGTTGGACAGGGTGAAGTGTACGTTTGTGGTGGTGCGGGGCAAGGCGCAACGACGCGCAATAGCCTGCTATTGCAAGGAATTGCAACGCCGCCATGCGCCGCCACAAACGTGCAATTCACCCTGTAGCGTGACTCACCCAGTGGGTGAGTATGCCTAGCGGACA
>JASFJX010000287.1:0-5466 GCA_050119385.1 Candidatus Thiodiazotropha sp.
CCTTCCTGCAAGATGAGCTAATCTTCCATGCTCCCCCAAGCACATCACTCCTCGCCCATCACCTGCATGTTTCTATCAACCCACTCCACTAACTGGCTTTCGTCAAACTCGCCGGCCGCAAGGGCCTGGAAGGTGACCGTTGCGTCGACCTCACTTGCAACCAACTCATAGCCGTTCAACTGTAAAAACACATCAACCGCAACAAGCGCAATCCGCTTATTGCCATCGCTGAAACAGTGATTTTTGGCAAACCCGAAACCATAGGCTGCTGCCAGCTGGGGCAGGGTCGCGGCTGGATTACTGTAGTGCTCGAGCTGTTGTGGACGCGCCAGAGTTGCCCCCAGCGCGTTTTCGTCAACCGGCCCGTCGAGACCTCCATGCTCTTGCAGCAACTCCGCATGCATAGCGCGGATCGCCGCTTCCGGTATCCAGACCGGCATTATTTAGCCAGTTCATGGAGTGCGTTGCGATATTTCCGGCGAGTCCGGCTGAAGGCCTCCATGGCAGTCTCGAATTCCGGGTCATAGGGACTTAGCTGCACGCCATTGCGATTTTCGTCGGCATACAGTTTGTCACCCTCACGGAGGTTCAGACGCTCCAGCATCTCCTTGGGCAGGATGACACCGACGGAGCTACCGATTTTCCGAAGCTTCAAAGCGTGCATACATGCTCCCTCTATTTCAGACACATAAAATTATAATACAGATTATAATATTTCCTTGCCATTTTACAAATGAAGGGCGATGGAAAGGCAAACGATAAAACGTCCAAAATACTGCACCAGCAAAATCAGAAGCCTTCCCGAAAAACACACTCTTAATGTGTTTTTTAGTTTTTTATTTCAAGAATGCACAAATGAGGGACGACAATGTGCAGCACAGGATCTGTGCATTTTTCTGACTATTCGGGGTCACAGAATTCAAGGAAAAGTAGCGGTAATGCGGGGGGGCAAGCGGAATCCACCGCTGCCATCAAGCATTTTCCTGTGTTCTAGAAGAGGTCGCGACGAACGCATCCGTTCGCTAATGATGGAGCCGGCGAGAGGATTCGAACCCCCGACCAGCTGATTACAAATCAGCTGCTCTACCAACTGAGCTACGCCGGCTGGAGAGTGCGAATTCTATGCGTTTCTGTCGCTGGTGGCAAACTTAGTGACAAGCAGTCTCCTCTACCTCAATATCAGGATACTTGGCAAATAGATCATTCCAACCCATGTTATTATCATCGACGGAGGTAACCACTTGATAATATAGCCAATATTTAGTTTTTTGACGAAATCGCGGCTTAACGATCACGTCATAACCGAGGGCTGCTATCTGTTTTTTCCTGGTTTCCGCACGCTGCTCGTTGCGGAACAAGCCGAGTGAGATCGCATGAACCAGATCACCGCTGGTAAATCGCCATATGTCACTGACACCATCCCTCTCCAGGCGCCTTGTGATTTCAACCGCTTTACTTCTAGAGGCTTGCGGGGGGATTAAGACCCAGACGCCCGCCTGTTCATCAATAGTCTCCGACTGCAATTCCGGTTTCAGCCCCATTGCTCGCAAGCTTACTGACAGGATCTCTGCGTCAGAACGACTTTCCAGGTAGCCGATAGTTCGGCATACAGGTGGTTCTGCTGTGGCAGGTTCCTCTATCATATCAGTGTCTGCTATTTTGCCTTCGGGTTCTGCGGATGTTTCAGCTTGCCCAGAGGTCGCTTCAGATACAGGTTCATCAATCGAAAGATCAGAGGCCAGTTCAAAAGCCTGTTCAGGTTGCTCTCCCTTCATGCCATCGTCAGTGGATTCCCCCATCAGGTCCGCATCCGATACCTCCTCCCCGGTAAGCAGGGTTTCCTCAGCAACACTAATGTCAGATTCAGAAACATCCTCATCGGCAAGCACGCTTTCCTCGACAACATCCATGTCAGACTCAGTCATCTCCTCATCGATAAGCACGCTTTCCTCAGCAGCACTTAGGTCGGTTTGAAACGCCTCAACCTCTTCGTAGAGATAGAGTTCACCCACATCAGGTAAGCCATTGCCGACTTTTTTTTCTGCCTGTTGAGGATAGATCAGGAGGAACATCCCCAAATTTGCCAGTAGCAGAATGAAAAAGAGCCATTTCATAGGAGTAATGTAACTGTTTTGTTCACTTCGCATCATGGGTGGAGTTACATAGTGCTCTGTCTATCACGTTTGTGTAGACTGTATACGCAATCCATCCAGTACCAGACCAGGAACAACCTGGTGAGGCAGTTCGAGGTGGTGAGTCAGGATGCCCGCATCACCACCGGTAACAAAGCATAAAATATCATCCTTTTTTTCCCGCTCCTGTAGCACTTGATAAAGCTTCTTCACACTTGCACATTGAGCCACTACGGCACCGGTAAGGATGCCTGATGCCGTATCGGTGGCAAAATAATCCTGGTACTCACCGGCATCGTAATATGGGATATCGGTATTGCGTCTCAGACAATCGGCAAATAGCCGTAGACCCGGCAAGATGATACCACCAATATGCTGTCCCTCTCCGTCCATGGCATCGATCGTTGTGGCTGAACCGCAGTCTACGATGATCTTAGGTAGTGGCGACAGGGCGTGCGCGGCAATAAGCGCCAACCATCGATCGACACCCAGTTGCTGGGGCTGTTGATATCCGTTTGTCACCCCATGTTCCCGCCGCCGTGTGTGCGCGAATTTCGCTGTCAACTGCCACTGCTGTTGAATCCATGTCAGCAGTTTTATATCAATATCTTGTTGCCGTACACTGGCGATATAGACCGCTTCAGGCCTTTCAAGCTGAAGCCAGGCATCTTCAACGGCATCAGGGAGCTTACCTGACTCCATCTGATGCAGCCTCCCTGCCCTCAGCTCAACGTCGAAGGCCCATTTGATGGCCGAATTGCCTATGTCGACATAGAGTTTCATGGTCCCTCAGTGATCACTTGCCGCAGGCTCACCTCTCCGGCATGAAAAGTCTGCTCTCTACCATCACAGCGCAAACGGATAGCACCATTGAGATCGATTCCCAGATGTTCTCCCGTATGTACCTGGCTATGGCTGCGAATCACCACCTCTTTACCCAGTAACAGATCGTGCTTATGCCACTCGTCGAGAAATGATTGCATACCCTGGGACTGATACTGTCGTATCACATCTCTCATATGTTTGATCAGCTTACCTGCCAACTCATTGCGACCAGGCCATGAGATGTTTGGGATGGAATGCAGATCGATCCAGGGTTGATCGATATCTTCTCCATGACTGTCCAAGCGGGTATTCAGACCGATACCGATAACAACTTGCGAAGGACCGCTAGCCTCACCGGTTATTTCCAGCAGAAGACCGGCCAGTTTTTTACCTTGCCACAATATGTCGTTCGGCCATTTGAGACCGGCTTGATCACAACTCAACTGATGCAACAAGCGTATAACCCCAATTGCCGAAGCCAAACTGAGACCAGCAATCTGCATCGGCGGATGCTCAAAATGCCATAACATGGAGAGATAGATATTTCTACCGAAGGGAGAAATCCATTTACGACCATGCCTGCCCTTTCCTGCCAATTGCTGCTCCGCCAAGCAGACTGTACCTGACTCAGCACCTAAGGCACCCTGTTTCATCAACCAACTGTTGGTGGAATCTATAGACGCGTGTAGCACTAGTTCGGGTGGCGGCTCATCACCCTGATCCCGCAACAGTTGCAGTATTCGCTCCTGGCTCAGGAGATCCAGTGGTTCAGGCAGGCGATAACCTCGACCGGTCACCGCATCGATCTGTAGATGGTAGTCCTCCTTGAGTTGTTTGAGCCTCTTCCAAACTGATGAACGCGTAACATTCAATAGGCGCCCCAACTCCTCACCTGAGTGAAACCGGCCATCAGCCAATCGATGAATCAATTCATGATGTGGGTACATGACCTTTCAACCAGTTATTAAGGCGCTGCTGCTGTATGCTGCCGGGATGTTGCGGTAGATAGATCGTACAGGTATCGGCAGCCGCAGGAAGCGGTTTCAACGAAATGACTTTCAACTCATCCCTGCGAAAAACATGCAACTCAATGGATCTACCCTCCTGTTGCCGGGCGATGTACTGCTCCATCTGTTTCGCGCTCATACTCAACCCATCAACGGCAACGATCTCATCATTCGCCGCCAATCCAGCCAGTTGCGCCCCGCCACCATCAAATACTTGTAATAGCCGGATCCGCTTGTCCAGCTGTTCCCATTTCGCCCCCAATACCGGCTTGGCAGAAGAGACCTTAGGCGGTTCAGTTACCACCTTACCTTGATCCTCACTGGACTCAGCGGGAAGCAGGTGGAGTTCCACTGCAAATTCGGCCAGCGTCTCGGCAAGGGGTAACTCATCCGTTGAGCGAACCCCCATATCGAAGAGTGCCTGCAGATCCAGGGATGTCACTTCTGACACGAGTCTTTCGAAACCGTTCTCCGCAACACCCACTGATTGACGACCGTAGCGTTGCCACATCTCTCGCATCACATGATCAAGGGAATAACTATTTTCACTGCGCAGGCGAATGGTCAAATCGAGCAACAGGGCGAACAACGCCCCTTTGGCGTAGTAACTGACGATAGCGTTGGGCGCATTCTCATCCTGTTTGTAGAATTTCGTCCAGGCATCGAAGCTCGACTCTTCCAGGGTCTGCTTGTGTCTGCCGCTGTTTCGCATCACCCGGGTAATCGTCTCCGTCAGTAACTCAAAGTAGGCCTTTCGATCAATGACGCCACTCCTGACGAGGATCAGTTCATCGTAATAGGATGTGATACCCTCAAAAATCCATAGTTGCCGAGTATAGACCTCCGCCGCCGTCCCCTGCTCTAGAAATACTTCAGGTGTTATCCGTTTAACGTTCCACAGATGAAAATACTCATGACTACAGAGCCCCAGCAGTTTTCGATAGCCGCAAGTAACATCCTCGTCGCCCGGTTTCGGTAAATCGTCCCGGCTGATCAAAAGACTGGTGGAGTTGCGGTGTTCCAATCCACCATACCCATCACCGACCACCTGCAATAAAAAGAGATATTGTGATATCGGTAATTCACCAAACAACGCCACCTCTTCAAGGCAGATCCGGCTCAAATCGTGACAAAAGCGCTTAAGCTCCGTATCGTGAACGCCGCTGATGACCAATCGATGTTGCCGACCATCCACCATAAACTCAGCATCGGTGAATTTTCCCGCTTCGGCGGGATAGTCGATCAGCGCTTCATAGCTGTCACAAAGGTAGTCACCAAACCCAGCCTCATCTACTTGCTCCATAGGCATAGCGGTAGCCAATCGCCACTCCTTGGTAAAACTGACCGCCGGACGAACGATACGCAACCGGCAGGATTCATTTTCCAAACCGGCAACGCCTAAAAATAGGCAGGGTCCATTGAAGTATGCATGTTCGGTATCAAAATGTGCTGTCCGTACAGACAATTCCCAGGCATATACGGTGTAGACAATCCGCAGCGCT
>JASFJX010000288.1:0-5457 GCA_050119385.1 Candidatus Thiodiazotropha sp.
TGACGGACGCGAACGCGCCCCCCTGGCTGCCCATAGGGATCTCTACCTGGATCAAGCGGGAAAGGTTATTCCGAATCTATCCATTGATGGCGCGTTGGCGGCGGGAATCCCCGGCGAGCCTGCGGCCCTGGCCCATTTGGCCCGCTACTATGGACGCTTGCCTCTTGCCGAGTCGCTACTGCCTGCAATCAAATTGGCCCGAGAAGGGTTCAACGTCGATAGTCACTATCGCAGGATGGCGAACTGGCGTTTAACTGTTTTGCGCTCCCATCCCGCTTCGGCGATGCAGTTTTTGCAAAAGGGCGAGGTGCCTGAAGAGGGAGCCCTGATCAAACAACCCGAACTGGCCGAAACCCTTGAAAGGATCGCGCTGCAAGGGGCAGATGGTTTCTATAAGGGTGAGATCGCACAACGCCTGGTGGATGGCGTGCGGGCCGCAGGTGGTATTTGGAGCCTGCAAGACCTGACCGACTATCGGGTGGTGGAGCGACAACCCGTAGTAGGTCATTATCGGGGATTGAAGATCACCAGTGCGGCGCCTCCCTCATCCGGGGGCGTAGCCCTGATCACTATGTTGAATATCCTGCGGGGTTTCGATCTGCAGACCCAGGAGGAACCGTTCCACACTCACCTGCTGGTTGAAGCGATGCGCCGTGCCTATCGGGATCGCGCCGAATATATGGGTGATCCTGACTATATCGACATACCAGTGAAAATCCTGACCCATCCCCATTATGCAGCCGGCCTGGCGCGGGATATCCGGCTCCAGCGTGCCAGCCAAAGCTTGGGAGGCCAGTTGCAGAGAGAGGCGGGTCGGGATACTACCCACTTTTCCATACTCGATCGGGAAGGAAACCGTGTTGCGGCCACACTGAGCATCAACTATCCCTTCGGCTCAGGTTTCGTGGTGCCGGGTACCGGGGTGTTGTTGAATGATGAAATGGATGATTTCTCTGCCAGCCCTGGTGTGCCCAATGTGTATGGTTTGGTTGGCGGTGAGGCGAATGCCATTGCCGGGGGTAAGCGCATGCTATCGAGTATGACCCCAACCTTCGTGGAAGATGATCGGCGGGTGGCGATTCTAGGCACGCCCGGCGGTAGCCGGATCATCACCATGGTTTTGTTGGGTATTCTGGAGATGGCCAATGGTAAGGGGCCGAGCCGCTGGGTGGAGAGGCCGCGTTTTCATCATCAATATCTGCCTGATGTCGTTCAATTCGAGCCGGGTGCGTTCAGTGATTCACTCAGGCAGCAACTCACTGCAATGGGACATAGGCTGAAGCCCCTTGAGCGCCGTTATGGCAACATGCAGGCGGTTTTGTGGGACAAACAGGCGGGAAAAGTCGAGGCTGCATCTGATTTTCGAGGCTTGGGTTTTTCTCAAGTGGTGAAGACGAGTTCTCAAAATAGTGAATAAACTGTTGTTGCAGGAGTGGAAATATATAAAAAAAGCCCTTAAATTAGGAATCTTCCCATTGAATTTGATCGAGTTTTAGCTCAAGCTTCCGTGCCAGATGCTACTGTTCTTTCAATCTGGTTCTTGTGAACGCAGTATTACGATGGAGAGCAGCAGTCATCAGTGTCATGCCGATACAGGTCATTCCCCTGTTCTCGGCTTGACTGACATAGAGAGGACTGTTTGTTGTTTGGTTCTAAGGGAGGGGCGTCCCAAATAGGCCGTGACATGCAGTATGTTCTAGGGTCTATTTGGGAAGCTTCGCATCAGCTACCAGGTAGAAGGGGTGTGTAGGCTTTGCACACTATGTAAAAATTAATTCGTGGAGATCGAGAGTAACTATGAAAACCACCATGATGAAAACCGCCGCAATGATTCTTACCATTGGTATGTTCGCAGGTTGTGCGTCAAACAAGGGTCTGGAAGAGGATGTCGCCAACGCACAGGCTGCAGCCGATGCCGCCATGAAGGCTGCCAAAGAGGCACAGCTGGACGCAGCTACCGCTCAGGGAACTGCTGATGCTGCTCTGAAGGCCGCCAACAGCGCCAAGGATGCCGCAGAAGCTTGTACCGAGCGTTGCGAACGTATGTCAGAGAAGGCAATGGCTAAATAAGTCAGCCCAGATCAACGACATAACCCATGAACGGTGGGTTTGAAGACCCCGGCAAGCAGATCGCTTGTCGGGGTTTTTTAATTCCCGTCCGCAACCGTATTCTCTCGCCACAGGTAAAGGGGCATGGGGATTCCACTCTTCTCATCAATGAAGCTGTGCAGCTGATCCCAGTCCGGTCGACGTTTATCCTCGCCTAACTTACCGATTACCGCATTGACCAATTCGGTGTAGTTGTTGCCCCGCTCCTCCACATATTCGGACAGTGGTGGATGTACCTGGACATAGAGTTCACCCTTCAACCAACCGGCTTTGTAAGGTTTATCGATAATCCTGACCGGGACGCCAATATCCACTTCCTCAAAAAAGCGCTCGACATTTTCAGGGTAGAGACGGATGCAACCGTGACTGACCCGCATGCCGACCCCATAAGGTTTGTTGGTGCCATGCAATAGATAGCCATTCATGCCCAAGTAGATGGCGCGATTTCCCAAAGGATTATCAGGTCCAGGGGGCACCACGGATGGCAATGGGTCGCCATTATCTTCATGTTCTTGGAGGATCGACTCGGGTACGGTCCAACTTGGATCCTTTTTCTTGCCGATGATTGTGGTTTCGCCAGTCGGCGTGCTCCAGCCTTCGCGGCCTATACCGATCGGGTAGGTGATGACAACTGGTCGGTCTTGCGGAAAGTAGTAGAGGCGCATTTCTGCCAGGTTGATGACCACCCCCTTACGAGGCCCCGGAGGGAGAATATACTGTTGGGGTATAATGAGTTCCGTACCTTCGCCAGGCAACCAGGGGTCCACCTCGGGGTTGGCGGAGACCATCTGTCGATATCCGATGTCATAAGTGCGTGCGATATCGGAAAACGTCTCTTCATAGCGCGAGGTCAGCATGAAGATCTGCCCCACCACATCATCACCCTCTGAAGGCAGGTCGAGGGTCACAGCCCGGGCAGTTCCCAGGACACACAGGCTTAATAATAATGTCGATAAAAAGTTCAAAGGCATGACTTCATTAGGGCTTATAGGTTACTAGTTTACCTGAGGATCTACTGTTTAGTTGAGAAATATGAAGCAGTTTCTGGAAACCTAATCCTGTATCGGGTTTTAAAGAATCGGTCAGCAGGGTCGATAGTCTTTTTGTTAAGAAGGTTTTTCTTTTAAGATCAAATACCTCTGATATGTGCCATTTATACGTTACACCACACTAGTGCTGTTTTGGCTGATTCTCAAACAGAACTTGAGCGCTGATAATAGACGTTTGGATTCCGATTTGCAGCGGGTAAAGTAAGCATGCGACGAATTGCATTGATTAATCAAAAAGGTGGCGTGGGTAAGACCACGATTACCACCAATTTGGGGCATGCGTTGGCGCTTGAGGGTCATCGGGTTACAGTGATCGACCTGGATCCTCAAGGGCAATTGGCATCCAGCTACGGTATCTTTCGCGCTCCAGCGAAGGGGATCGATCAAGTGATGTTGCAGGCAGAGGATCCCGCTTCGGTGAAACAGGGGATCAGAGATATGCTCACCTTGATTCCCGCCGGCAGTCACCTACAAGAGATCGAGTATCTGCATGATGGCGGCGCCACCAGGGCCCAGCTACTGAAACAGGCGCTGGAGGGCAGGTTAGACGATCAGTCATTTATCCTGTTCGATTGTCCGCCATCATCGGGGTTACTCGTGGCGAATGCTATCTTTGCCGCCGATGAAGCCTTGATACCGGTAAGTGGTGATCACATGTCATTGAACGGTTTGGCCAAGATGCTGATCACGATAAAAAAGTTCGAATCCTATCTTGACAGACCGTTGCGCAAGTGGATTGCATTGAATCGCTACTTTCCCCGCAGACGGCTCTGCAAAGAGGTTTCTGAGAGGTTGCAGACGCATTTTCCCGATCAACTGATCTCCACCCCTATTAAAGAAGCGGCAGTGATTGCCGAATGCCCCGGTATCGGGCGCACAATTTTTGAATATAAGCCCAGGAGCCAGTCAGCGAAGGAGTTTCGTGCCTTGGCTAAAGCGTTACTTGAGGGGTGAAGCTTGGCCGATCTATGCCAATATTAAATATATGCGTTTATACGACAAGGAGGGACTATGTCTATATCATGCGATCTTTCCCCCGATGAAGGCAGTGTCACCATCGTGATATCCGGGCGTTTTGATTTCTCAACCCATCAGGAGTTCATGCGTGTCTATAAAGCCTTTCCCAAGGGTGAGAAAAACTATGTCGTTGATCTGACCAATGCCGAATATCTGGACAGTTCTGCGATGGGTATGCTGCTACAACTGCGTGAGCACAGTGCCAGAAATAGCAACGGTGTGATACTTAAAAACGGTAATGAGGCGGTGCGGGATGTGCTGAGAATAGCCAATTTCGGGAAATTATTCGTCATTCAGTAAGCTTGCCTGCTGACGTTTTGTGCGCACTGCATGCTGACCCCGGGCCATCTTTCCGGTATGCTTGCCCCTTTTTTCAGGGGTCGTTCCAGAATGGGATTCAAATGCGGTATCGTAGGTCTGCCGAATGTCGGCAAGTCAACCCTGTTCAATGCCTTAACCAAGGCGACAATCGCTGCGGAAAACTATCCTTTTTGTACCATCGACCCTAACGTGGGTGTGGTACCCTTACCGGATACCCGCTTGGATGTGATCGCGTCGATCGTCAAACCGCAGGCCGTCATACCCACCAGTATGCAGTTCGTGGATATTGCGGGGTTGGTTGCCGGGGCTTCCAAAGGCGAGGGATTGGGTAACAAATTTCTCGCTAATATCCGCGAAACCGACGCCATTGCGCAGGTTGTTCGCTGTTTTGATGATAGTGACGTGGTACATGTGGCCGGCCAAGTCGATCCGGTCAGCGATGTGGAGGTTATCAATACCGAATTGAGCCTGGCCGATCTGGAATCGGTCGAGAAGGCGTTGGAGAAGAGCGTCAGGCAGGCCAAGACGGGTGACAAGAAGGTCTTGGCGCGCAAGGCCTTGCTGGAGCGGGTGCGCGACCATTTGAATGACGCGAAACCGGTGCGCAGCATGGCATTGGAAGACGATGAAAGGGCGGAGTTGCGTGATCTGTTTCTGCTCACTATCAAGCCGGTGCTCTATATCGCCAACGTGGCGGAAGATGGCTTTGATAGCAACCCCCATCTGGATGCCTTGTCAGCCCTGGCCACTGAAGAGGGGGCAGAGTTGGTAGCGGTCTGTGCCGCTATCGAGGCGGAGATCGTCGAACTGGAAGAGGATGAGCGGGGCGAATTCCTGGCTGACATGGGGCTGGATGAGCCGGGACTGAACCGGGTTGTCAGGGCCGGTTACAAGCTGCTGGGCCTGGAAACCTATTTCACCGCCGGTGAGAAAGAGGTGAGGGCCTGGACCATTCCGATGA
>JASFJX010000289.1:0-5455 GCA_050119385.1 Candidatus Thiodiazotropha sp.
GCTTAATCCACCTATGGTGAAGGCAAGCAATCCCATCTCGTCCTGTTGTAGCGCCTCCACTTCTTCGGTTGCGTCATCACCCTTTGGCTCACCCAACATGTCATCCCAGTTGGTAACACCGTCCTTGTTTTTGGCCAGATTGAGCTTCAACCCTTCGATCCGTATGGTGTCGACTTCCAAGAGCTGTTCAAACAGCAGCGGCACCAAGTTGACCCCGACCTTGGCATGTTTTACCGCGGCGAAATCTCCGTTCTTGAAATCCTTGGCATTACTGAGGGTCACTCCGTTGAGCTCCAACGCCAACCTGGGAAAGACAGACAGCCCTATATCACCTTCAATGGAGAGATCTCGGCCAGTCGCCTTTTTCACCTCGGTCACGATCCGCGCTTTATGGTCATTCGGATTGACGAACATGGGGATCAGAATGGCTGCCGCAATGGTCAGCAACAGTATCATTCCAATCAGCCAGCCAAGCACTTTCAGTGTCTTGCCCATTATCTACTCCTCACAGGTTGTCTTTCGGATTTGGGCTTCCACAATTCCAACATATTTCAAATCCTCCATCGATATCTTCTCCACAAACCGGGCACATCCAAGCCTTGCCACTAACCGGGGAGCGATTGAAAAAGGTTGCCGTGATTCGCACTGCCCGCTCCAGGTCGCTATCGTCGAGAACCCAGAGGGTGGGAAAGATATCCGCCGGCAGCTCACCCACCGCGCCACTCAGATGGTCACCAACAATAACCGTCGCTATACCCTCCTGGTCAAGGAAATCCTTCAACATTTGGGCTTCCACTCTGTCCGCCGCTTGATAGAGTTCTCGCATCAGAAACCGGTGTTTGACCTTTTATACTATGATATTCCGGTGCTCAAATTCACGTATACATACTGGGATACTTTTTCTATACCCTACAATATGGAGGGTACCCGGTACCATTATCACCATTAGACTACATAATTATCCCGGCGACCAACTCAAGCACACCTTTTCCTATGCAGGGAGATCATCATCCCCGCCCTAAACATAACAGAGGATATTAGTTTTGTTGAAATACTTGTTGCTGCTACCTTTGGGATTAGGCACCCTGAACAACGCCATGGCGGATAGAGGTGACTCGATCATGTTCCAGCCCAAGGAACATCCCTTCTTGGAGGCTCCGCAAAAGAGTGACCTCGATGCCGAGAAATGCGCTCAATTGGCAAAACAGATCGAGACCCTGAAAGGTAAACCGCAAAGACGGCATGCCGCCCTGGAACGCTATCGTTTGATGTGCACGGACAAGGCCCAGACGGAATAGTGTGGAGCGGGTAACGGGAGTCGAACCCGTCTCTCTGGCTTGGGAAGCCAGGGTAATACCGATATACGATACCCGCGATTGTTACCCCTGCCTGAACCTTTACATCTGACATGGAGACCGTCTAAGTCTACCCTGCCTGGGTTTCCCTGTCATGCCATCATGCGTACCTTGCCATCGATCGGGCTAGGACCATCTAGACCAATCCATCGCCGTAAATCGCTTCGACTTGCTTCTCACAATGCTCCAGGATCTTCTGGCGCTTGATCTTCAGCGTGGGCGTCATCAGGCCGTTGTCGATGGTCCAAGGATCGAGCAGCAGTGAGACCCGGCGTATCTTTGCGTAGCCGGGAAAATCCCGTAGCGCCATCCTGATACGCTTCAACAGGGTATTTTCCAGGCGTTCATCTTCAAGGCTGGATGGTTGAGATGGATCTAGATCATACTCGTCGGCCAGTCCATTCCACAGATCGGGATTGAGCACCACCAACGCCCCCAGGTAGGGCTTACCCTCCCCCACTACCATGACCTGTTCGATCAAGGGGTCGAGGGTTATCGCCATCTCCATATCCGTCGGTGGAATCTTCTCACCATTCGACAATACCAGGATATCCTTGATCCGGCCGGTGATATAGATGTGGCCTTCCTCATCGATACGAGCCTGATCGCCAGTATGCAGCCAACCCTGGGGATCGATTATCTCGGCGGTGGCTGCATGGTTGTTCCAATACCCGAGCATCATCCCCGGTGTCTTCACCAAGAGTTCGTCGTCCTCACCGACTTTCACAGTCACCCCTCGCAGCGGTACACCGACGCTATCCGGTTTGATGTTACGCATCGGATTGACACTGATTACAGGGCTGGTCTCGGTCAATCCATAACCTTGCAGCATCGGCAGCCCAAGCCCTAAAAAGACCCGGGCGATCTCTGGCGAAATGGCCGCACCGCCACTGACCGCGACCCGTAGACGCCCTCCCAGCTTATCGAGTATCTTGCCGGAAACAAGCTTGCGCAGCAGGGGATGCAGCAACAGGCCGGGAAACCAGCTGCGGCGCCCCATACGGTATTCAAACTCCTTGAATCCCACTTTCAGGGCGAGATGGAAGAGCATACGCGCAAAGGCGCTTTTACTCTTCAGCTGATCCCGCACCCGAGCATAGACCCGCTCAAATATTCTAGGTACGGCAATAATTACGGTCGGTCTGATGTGCTGCAGGTCTTCTGCCAGCTGAGGGATGGAACGGGCAAAAGAGACTGTCGCGCCGGCCATGATCGGCAAATAGTAGCCACCGGTCCTTTCCAAGGTATGGGAGAGGGGCAGGAATGAGAGAAAACTATCCTGTTGATAGCAATCTACCACAGTCAATGAGCCGTGGGCGATGGCGAGCATATTGGCGTGACTCAACATCACGCCTTTTGGGCGTCCCGTGGTGCCGGAGGTATAGACAATTGAGGCGAGGGTATTGGGATCCACATAGCGTCGTTTCAAGGGTTCACCCCGAGGCGGTAACCAGTACTTCGCCTCACGCACCAAATCATCCTCACCCGGGGTTGGCTGCCGTTCGGTTTCCAGCACAACCACCCTTTGTAAATTGGGGAGCTCCTCTACCGAATCGGCCATGCGGTTCCAGCGACCGCTATCCTGTACCAACAGCAGCTTGACCGCTGCATCGCGCAGGATATAGGCAATGGCATCAGCGCGATCGTCGGTATACAAAGGCACCACGACCAACCCCAGGGAAAGGGCGGCCTGATCGAACATCACCCACTCAGGGCAGTTACGTAAGAGTATGGCAACCCGGTCTCCAGGATCCAGGGCCTCCCCCGACAGCGCCTGGCGCCAGCGCGACACCTGTCGCTCCATATCACTCCAGGTGAGCTCATACCATTGTTTGTTCTGCCGATGATAGTGCCGATAGGCCACTGTATCGGGTGTGCGGCGTGCCCGCTGTAAAAACAGACCGTCAAGGGTACCGGCCTGTTCTGGTGATATGAGATCTTCACTCCACATCAAGTATCGACTCCCGCCATCGGGTTATTACTCTCAGACCCTTGCCGGGCCTCTTAATCAATCCCTATCGCAACACATACTTTGTTGTCCCAAGATGAGGTAAAATCCTCCCCAATCCCTATTGAGAACAGACAGAGATGCAGATTTACTTAAACGGCGTAGAAAAGCAAATTCCCGACGCAGCAAACATGGCCAAGCTGATCGAAATCCTCGATCTCTCCAATCAGCGTATTGCAGTGGAAGTCAATGAAGAGTTGGTGCCTCGCAGTACCTTTAATCAACATTTGCTGAAAGAGTATGACCGGGTCGAGATCATACAGGCCGTAGGTGGTGGCTGAAAAGACAGCTGCGTTCTCTACTCAACTTCAGAATTAAATCAATCATTAATCAAATACCATACCGATGCCAAACGATAACCTAAATGACAGCTTCAGCGTCGCCGGACGCCAATTCACCTCCCGCTTACTGGTCGGAACCGGCAAGTATAAAGACATGCAGGAGACCCGGGAAGCCATCGACGCCAGCGGTGCTGAGATCGTTACCATTGCGGTACGCCGCACCAACATTGGCCAGGATCAGGATCAACCCAACATCCTCTCGGTCCTGCCTCCCACTGAGTTTACCTATCTGCCAAATACCGCCGGTTGTTACGATGCCAAAACCGCCATTCGCACATGCCGCCTGGCGAGAGAACTACTGGATGGCCACAACCTGGTGAAACTGGAGGTACTGGGGGACGAGAAGACCCTCTTCCCCGATGTGGTACAAACCCTGGAGGCGGCGGAAGTACTGATCAAGGATGGCTTCGATGTCATGGTCTATACCAATGACGACCCGATCATGGCAAAGCGGCTCGAGGAGCTGGGGTGTGTGGCGGTAATGCCTTTGGCGGCACCGATCGGATCCGGCCTGGGTATCCGCAACCGCCTGAATATCCTCACCATCGTGGAGAATGCCAAGGTACCGGTGCTGGTGGATGCCGGGGTAGGAACCGCCTCGGATGCCGCCGTGGCCATGGAACTGGGCTGCGACGGGGTACTCATGAACACCGCCATCGCTGCAGCGGAAAAACCCCTATTGATGGCCTCGGCCATGAAAAAGGCGATCCAGGCAGGGCGTGAAGCCTACCTGGCGGGACGCATGCCGGCCAAGCGTTACGCCTCCGCTTCGTCACCCCTCGAAGGGCTGTTTTTCTAATACTCTATAGTCTAACCCGGCGTTATTAAATTCCATGTCTATCGAACAGTCTCATCGCCCCATACGTAGTTATGTATTGAGGCAGGGACGGTTGACTGAGGCGCAACAACGGGCATTCAAGTCGCTGTGGCCGCAATATGGCCTGGCCCTGGGTCAACAGCCCCTGCAGTTCGCCTCGATCTTCGGCCGGGAGGCCCCCGTCACCATGGAGATCGGCTTCGGCAACGGTGAAGCACTGGCACAGCTTGCAGCCCGCCATCCCGAAGAGGACTTCCTGGGAGTCGAGGTGCATACTCCCGGAGTGGGACACCTGATGCTTAAACTGGCAGAGCAGGAATCCAGCAATGTACGCATCCTGCAGACAGACGCCATGGAACTGCTACGGCATCATCTACCTCAAGCCAGCCTCCACCGGGTCCAGCTCTATTTTCCCGATCCCTGGCATAAGCGGCGCCACCATAAACGCCGCATCGTACAGCTGGCGTTTGCCGACCTCATCCAGCAGGCATTGAGTCCCGGTGGGGTGATCCACATGGCCACCGACTGGGAAGATTATGCCAGGCAGATGATGGCGGTTTTCACCCAGCACAGGGGTTTTCGCAATCAGGCTGGAAAAGGCAACTACTCCCCTCGTCCGGAGACCCGGCCAATGACCAAATTCGAGCAGCGGGGTCAGCGACTTGGGCACGGGGTATGGGACCTCCTCTTTGAGCGCACAAGTTGATGGGCAGCTTGACCTTAAAACAGTTCCAATCGCCCCTACTCGATCCCATAGAGCTATACATTCCTGCAGGCCATTGCACTACCCTGAGCGGTCCCTCCGGGAGCGGTAAATCGCGCTTACTGCGAGCCTTGGCCGACCTCGATCCTCACCAGGGTGAAGCCTGGCTCGATGATCGGGAAATGGCCTCTTTCAGCGGCCCTGCATGGCGCAGGCATGTGGGATTGCTTC
>JASFJX010000290.1:0-5455 GCA_050119385.1 Candidatus Thiodiazotropha sp.
TCCATGTTTTCCGATGGGTGATACTCAGCACAACCCAGTAGAATGTCTTCAGAGTGTATCAACTTGTTACCGTGTTTTTTTAAGTCCTTTCAAGACCATATCTGTATAGCTGACAATGCCGACGACTTCACGCTCATCCACCACGGGCGCCCTGGTAAGATCAAAGCGGCCGAATAGTCTCGCGCAATAGCGGATGTCCATGCTGGAAGAGACAGTCAATGCAGGTTTGGTCATTATTTCATAGATATTGACCCGTTCCGGTGCTCGGTCCATGGCCAGTACCTGTCGAGCGATATCAGAAAGAGTGACCAGTCCATACTCGTCATTGTCGTGGCGTTTTTTGACTATCAGCGATTTGGTTTCCACATGGATCATTCGCTCCAGTGCGATCTGTACGGTGTCCATGCCATCGACCGTATCAAAGTCGGTTATCATGACATCCCGTACCCGGATTGGTTGTCGTTCGTTCATAACTCCTCCTCGATAACTTGTGTGAGTGTCTGAATCTGGTGACTGACACCGACTGCATCTTCGATATCTATTTGAAAGGCGATACCGTTTCCCGGTTTTTCATCAAATTGGCCGGCCTCGGATATTTTTTCCAGAATGGCACGGCTGAGATGTTCTTCCACTAGCAGTAGCAACACGTCCCGTTGCGTTTCAAGGGTCAGTCCGAGAAAGGTCTTGGATTGATTAACACCCTCTCCCCGCGCATGATTGATGACGGTGGAGCCAGTGGCTCCAGCCGATCGGGCGGCCTCAATAACCTTATCGGTTACGCTGTCTTCTAGCAGAGCGATGATGAGTTTGAAGTGCATGGGATTTACCTCTTTATATCATCAGGTTGTCTTTTTACTGCGCCATTCGCTCAATTGAGCGTAGGCCATGACTGACATGATCGGAAATAGGCTGGCAAAGGCGATAAGGCCAAAGCCGTCCATTACAGGGTTGCGTCCAGGGATATTGCTCGATAGGCCAAGTCCGAGGGCCGCGACCAGGGGGACCGTGACAGTGGATGTGGTTACTCCCCCCGAATCATAAGCCAGGGCAATGATTGAACGGGGAGCATAGATTGTCTGCACGATCACCACGACATAACCCGCCATGATGTACCACTGTAATGGCGTGCCGGAAATAATCCTGTAGCAGCCCAAGGCGATGCCGGTTGCAACGCCGATGGCAACTGCAATGCGCAAACCCCACTGACTGATGGCGCCGGCGGAGACCTGGTTCGCCTTGATGGCGACTGCAATCAGGGAGGGTTCTGCAATGGTGGTGGAGAAGCCGATGCTGGCCGCAAACAGATAGACCCAGAAGTAGTGATGCCATTGAACGGTGTCACCGGCAGTGGAAATATTGAGTATTTCTGGGGAGGTGAGTTGATTTGCCATCAGTTCGCCCAATGGAAACAGCGCAAGATCCAGACCTTCCAGGAAGAGTACCAGACCGATCAATACCAGAAAAAAGCCGAATAGAGTCTCTTTTGGATTTTTTATCGGTCGACGCAGAATGAGAAATTGGAAACCAAACAGAATGCCGGCGATAGGCAGGACATCGAGGACTGTCCCTGTCAATATCGCGAAGAAGTGATTCAAGGCCTCATTCATAACAACAATCCATATCCCATGACAAAGATCATCGGGGTGAGGGAGGCGAAAGCGATCAGACCGAATCCATCGGTCATTGGATTGCGGCCCTTGATACTGGAGGCGAGCCCAACGCCAAGGGAGGTCACCAGAGGTACAGTGACTGTGGATGTCGTAACTCCACCGGAGTCATATGCAATTCCAATGATTTCTTTTGGTGCTATAGCTGTCATTAATACAACACCCAGATAGCCGCCAATAATCAAATACGCCACAGGCCAACCCTTAACGATACGTAAGACGCCGATCAGGATTGCGAATCCGACAGATATTGCGACGGTGTAGCGTAATCCTTGGGCATACTCCCCCTGAGCGTCGGCTGTGTTCTCGATCATGCCGCCGACTGCCGCCACATTGGCGGCCTCCTGGGCAATTTTAATCAACGCCGGCTCCGCGACTGTAGTACCAAATCCAAGTGCGAAAGCGAACAGCAGCAGCCAGGTCAGGCTACCTTTGCGGGCAAAGTCCCATGCCATGCCCTCACCGATAGGAAACAGGCCCAGATTCAAGCCTTCAATGAACAGGGTCAGGCCCAGCAGAACCAACACCGATCCGATGAGGATTGTGCCTAGATTGGGGATTGGTTGCTGCAGTACCGCCAGCTGGAAGAATGCGATGACCAGTACGATCGGCAACAGGTCGCGGATACTGTTCGCCAGGGAAGAGATTAGGCGTTTAACTAGGCGCATTGATGGAATTGGAACTATTTTTAGTCGTTTATTGCTATTTTGTGGGGCATTCTGGAGCTATTCTATATATATCAGTAAACAATACCTTAGATTTCAATCTGCTTCTATTCTTCATAGAACAGCAAAAGAGGGAAAGCAGTTCGCTCGGTTTGGGAAGGAGAAGTATCCGTGCGCTACTGTCTCCTCCCGGGATTGACGAGAGAGACACCTCGTTCGGGGTATCAGGGTGGCGATTCGGAATTAATTTCGCAGATATACTGTCTAATGAGGCGGGTTTGAATCAGGGTGTATTATGTTACTGACGTTTAATTTTTTGTAGAACTCGTTGATTGTACGTACGTTTGGTGCTAGTTTTTCACTTATGCCCTAGGTATTGTGCTTCTCGTTTTGTTTCTAAGAAGTGCCTAGTGTGAGGTTATTCTCAAATGACATATGCGTTGTAACATAGCCTTAAGCTAGATGCAGGTATCAGGGAGCGGTCGGCATCTTCATAAGATATTAGCGGACACCTTCAAGTGGCAATAGATGCGAAGGCAAGACAACATCATTACTATCGGCTCAGCTGTGCCTCGTCGAAAAGCAATCTCTCTTGATGCGAACGGACGTAGAATTGCGTCTGAATGTCGCAGCCTTGTAGGTAAGACCTTGCCAAAGCTGATGAGTGGCCTATTCGAGAATCTCGATGATGCCCTCTACGAGATGGCCAACAAATCTGAGAGCAATTCCCTACAGAACATCTATTTCGACTCCATGCGCGAGCTTCGCAAGCAGCGCTCGGCTATCGATCGCAGATTTAACAAGGATGTGCTGCGGGCCTACGACAAATACTGGGAGAGAGGGGAAGTAAGGGTCAACCAGCCAACTCTGGATGAACTGCGGATGGAATCGGAAATGTCGTTGGTGGAGGATGAGGATCTGGAAGATTCTTTAGCCATTACTAATATGATCAGCAAGTCTGAGAGCCGTTTCTCTCGCGAACTCTACGCGATGTGCCAACGTTTTGCCTACGTACTCGGTGGTGGTGAGGTTGATGAGGCTATTGCCCAGTACTCCCCGCTGTCGCCGAGCGTTATCTGCGATGCATTTCAGAACTCAATGGAGAATGTGCCGGTTGAGCTACCGGTCAAATTGGTCGTCTACAAGTTGTTCGACCGTCATGTGATGCACTATCTCGGCGGTCTCTATGATGAGATCAATCTGCTCTTGGGCCGTGCCGGAGTCATACCCAAGCTGACACCGAAGGTCCGTCGCAATCCGGTAGCACCCGGTCTACGTAGTGATGGGGGCGCAGAAAGTCATCTGCTTGGTGACTCATCCTATATGAGTTCCGCCTCGTACCCAGCTTCTGTAATAGGCACAACAGAGGAGACGGTTCAGGCTGAATTGTTTGCAAATCTGCAACAACTGCTCAATCTTAGACGCGCGAGTACAGGTAGTAGCAGTCTGATGACATCCGGTCTGATGCTTACCCCGCCGGCTGGAAAAGTACCGATTGTGAATACAGGTGAACTTCTGGGGGCACTTTCAGCCATCCAGCAATCGAATGTGGTAATGCTGCCGCAGGGCGGACGTCCCCAGCGCCCACTGACACCGGATGAGATGCGTGCCCAGTTGGTCGGTGATCTGCAGATCGCCAGGGATGGTCAGGTCATCCGCTCTCTTGGAGATGCCGATAACGATACTATTGATGTTATCTCCATGATTTTCGAGTTTATCCTCGATGATTACAGCCTACCTGATGCGATGAAAGCATTGATCAGCCGCCTGCAGATACCCATGTTGAAGGTGGCGATTATCGATAAAACCTTTTTCAGTCAGAAGGTCCACCCCGCAAGACGCTTGCTCAACAGCTTGGCGCAAGCGGCCGTTGGATGGAATGATACAGGTGATCGTGAGAACGATACTCTGTATAAAAAGATCGAGCATGTAGTAAAGCGGGTTTTGAACGACTTTCACGATGACCCCGGCCTGTTTGCGGAGTTGGAAGAGGCATTCAGCAGTTGGTGGCAGAAAGAGCAACGGGGTGCGCAGATTGCGGAGCAGCGCACCAATCAGATAACCAAGGGAAAAGAGCAGCTCAAATCAGCCAAGCAAGTCGTTTCGGGAGAACTCAACAAGCGTTTGAGTACACAGAGCGTCATACCCGAGGGGGTGATGTCTATCCTTGAGGAAGGCTGGAAAGATGTACTGTTGCTTGTCTATCTGCGTGAGGGGCCTGAGAGTAAAGGCTGGAATGAGGCATTGGAGATTGTAGACAGGCTGTTGTGGAGTGTGCAACCCAAGTCCGAATATATGGAAAGGCAGCAATTATTGCGTGGTATCCCTGAGTTATTGAGAAATATCCGCGAGCGATTAAATAGTATCTCTTTTGATCAGCATAAAATGGCCAAGCTCTTTAAAGAGCTACAGAATTGCCATATCTGTGTTTTACGGGGCGGGGAGAGTGGCCAGATACATACTGCGGGAACCGCGCCTGTCAGCCACCTCGAGATTCATTTTCCAGATAGCAGTCTTACAACAGGACCCGATAGTCAATTGCGAGATATGACCGATGAGACAGTCAGCCTGAGTGATGACTTTACCCAGCAAGCGATTGAACTGGAAACCGGTGAGTGGCTTGAAATCATGGATGGCAACAGTAAGGCCCGGGTCAAATTGTCGTGGAAAAGTAAGGTTACAGACACCTATATATTCGTCAATCGCAAAGGCATGAAAGCCATGGAGCTCACTACCTTCAGTCTTGCTAATCATTTTCGCGATGGGACGGCGAAGAGGGTCACGGTTTCAACCAAGCCGATTATGGATCGAGCCCTGGATGCAATGCTCGATGCCTTGAAGAATACGACTTCAACCCCTGCGTCGGCTTAAGCATAATTCCCACAAAGCGATGGCTTGACGCCATGCATTTCCTAACCAGGCCATGAGTATCCCGGCACTTATGGCCTGGTTAATATATTTGTGTACAATTCCCCTTTGACCCGCTATCGGTCATGTATGCGTTTCATTTCACTATTGAAGAGGACAGAATCGACCATGAGTGAGAAAATCACCGATTCCAGGCTGAAATCTAAAGACCTGGACATGGGGACAGGTGATCCTGTCATAGCGGGTAATCGGATT
>JASFJX010000291.1:0-5436 GCA_050119385.1 Candidatus Thiodiazotropha sp.
GTTGATGTCGTTGTGGATTCTCCGACTGAGGTGGATGTTGACGTTGATGTTGGATCGAATGAAACCTTTGATGATCTTGCCGAAGAGGTTGTCTATATTGATGTGGAAGCGGACAATACGCCTGATGTGGGTTTAGGTGTGGATATGGTTGTTGATACCGATGAGGGTGACCTGATCGATACCCTTGACGCACTCAGCGACGTTTTCGTGGATGTTGGTGTAGATGTAGACAGTGGTACTGATGTGGATGTTGATGTTGATGTCGATTTAGGGGGTCTGATTGACTCCGAAGATCTGGAAGGCTTAATTGAGCAGATCACAAGCAATGAACTAGCCGATGCAGTTGATCAAATCCTGAACAGTGACCTTGATAATGTTGTTGATCTCATTTTGAGCAGCAATCCTGCCAGTGTATCCAACCTTATTTCAGACAGCGATCTGTTTGATGCGATAGATCAGAATGACCTAAACAGTTCGATCAATAGGGTTTGCAATAACTCTTCATTATGCCTGATCGACGAAACCACTTTAACTGAACTTATCGAGCTAATTCAATTGGAAAATCAAGGTGAGCTCATATATGGCGCCATTGATCTGATTCAAATGATCGATCAAGTTCAGTCAGACGTCCAGGCTGATCTTTCATTAGATAGCTTGAGTGAACTAATTAGCACGATTGACCAAGGCGAATCAGTAATTCAGCTCGATATTTTGAATGATGTGATTGACCTGATTGCGATGACTGGTGAAATTGAATCAGGTAGCCTACTTGAACAGGATGACCTGGTGACTTTGATCGCTTCAATTGCTCTGCTTATCCAAAATAACACGACAGACCCAGCACTTCCGGACTTCTCATTTGTCTCAGATTCAGTTAACAATCTATTTGATCAAACGATCACTGATGGACTATTGGTGAACTGACTTCATCTTTACGGATAAGTAAAACATATCTAGCGGATTATTGCCCCCCTGATAAGGGGGGGCAGGAGTTTTGCTTAAACAATACCTGGTAAAACGCTGGAGTTTCATTGGATGACAGTTGAGCTATCTTATGTTGAAATATAAATATTACTATGAACGCTGATAGTAAAAGTTACCATAGCAACAATTTCTATCCTTATGAGACCAAACCGAAACCATTCCAGCCTGATTACACATTTGTAGAAATTGTCGAGGCGCATAAAATAGGGAATAAGACCCCCCTTATAGAGATATGACCAATACACTCAAATCCAACAGCTGTCTAGAACTTGCCTATATCGTACTTAAAGGAACATTGACGATACCAGAACAATATCCCACGGCTTCTTTTTCACCTGGTCTCCTGCGATTTGAAACCGAGGCACCCGTTTCACGACGCTCAATGGCTATGAGGGCATTCTGAAAACTAAACGGAATCAGTAAAAAAAGATACATTGACTTTTTTTAGACGAAACTCTAAGCAGATGCTTGAAATAATTGTCAGTATCCTGATACTTTTTTGTGATGTAAGTTCAAAAAATATTTGGTTTGGCAGCGTAAAATTCACAGCATGGAGAAGGAATTTAATTCTCGATCAAGACACTGAAAAAGTCGCAGTAATTCATCTACCTGCGATCGATGAGCAAGCTCATGTGCCAACATGAGATGCGTCAGAAAAGGATTCACTCCTCTCCTCTGACATTAATCACCATGGCTTGACTGTTCAGTTAATGGCAATGAGTTAAGAAGGGGTCCTATGTATTACGCCTTCAAGGAGTCTAAAGTTGATTTGACTGAGGCGTTAAACAGTCTCCTATTGAGATTCATCGTACCGTTTAGCAATACAAAACGAGCGCTCTCAAATAACACGACAACTGTCGATCAGCTAAAGAACGCCACCTATCAGTTAACCCAAAACGATAGTTACATCACCGGTATGGCATAAGCCGCATAGCTGTAACTTTTATTCAAGGATATCCTTTTGAACAAGCAATAGGGCAGATAAATTCAAGGTTATTAGAGTTTCACTGATTACATTTATCAATTTTTTAAAGATTAAGATGAGGTCCACTTAGTGGATTAAGAGGAATCATCATCGGCTCATCAACGATGATGATTGCTAGATGCAACTATACAACATATATATATATCCAGTAGGACAGCGATATGTTTAATCCTAAGCAAGCTTTCATTGCCGGAAGCCTTCTATCAATTATTTCAGTAGCTTGGCTTCCCGTTTCCGCCCAGGCAGAAAACTGCACCGAGGCCCAGATTGTTAATGGGAACTGCGTCGAATCGGAATCGACACCGATAGCGACCGCGGGTGCTTCTGCGCAAGTGAATACGAAACTGACCGCGAACAAGGCCGCGGAGTCATCTGTCTTTGACTGGAACAGTTGGTGGGATAGCTTCTGGGACTTCATTAATAAGTTCTTGGAAGTGCATGAACCGACTCCGGATCCGATAACAGACCCGGTTCCTGATCCGACTCTTGAACCGACAGCAATACCAACGGCAGAGCCTACCGCGGTGCCAACGGCAGAGCCTACCGCGGTACCGACAGCTGAGCCCACTGCGGAACCGACAACAGAGCCAACTACAGAACCAACAGCTGGACCGGAACCAACCGCTGAACCGACTGCGGAACCTACAGCAGAGCCCACAGCGGAACCAACAGCTGGGCCGGAACCAACTGCTGAACCGACGACAGAGCCCACTGTGGAACCAACACAGGAGCCGATCCTCACCGAATTGAAGGCTTTCCCCACTGCCGAAGGCTATGGCCGTCTGGCCACCGGCGGGCGTGGCGGCAAAGTCATCGAAGTGACCAACCTAAACGACAGCGGTCCGGGCAGTTTCCGCGAAGCGGTAGAAGCTTCTGGAGCGCGGACCGTGGTCTTTCGGGTAGGTGGGATGATCAAACTTGAAAGCGCCATTAAAGTAGGTAACGGCAAGCTGACGGTTGCCGGCCAAACCGCACCGGGCAAGGGCATTGCCATGAGAGATGCCACTTTTTCGGTAAGCGCCGAGGACGTAGTCATCCGATTTCTACGAGTACGCTTGGGCTCCGAGGGGGATAGAGGGGATGGCATGTCATCACCCAACTGTGAAAATGTTATTTGGGATCACTGTTCCATCAGCTGGACTCACGACGAGGCCTTCAGCGCCCATCCCACCGGAAACATCACGGTGCAGCGTTCGCTGATATCCGAAGCCCTTAATCACAGCAACCATGGATTCGCCGCCAGCGTGCTGGGATATATCGGCTCCTATCATCACAACCTGTTGGCGCATAACGTGGGCAGAAACTGGAGCATGGCCGGAAAGAGCGTAGACGGCAAGTGTTGGGGCAAGATGGATATTCGCAATAATGTGGTTTACAACTGGGGACACCGAGGAACGGACGGCGAAATAAACATGGTGAATTTTGTCAATAACTATTACAAGCCCGGTCCCGCCACCACTAAATTTACCGCCATGGAGTGCACGTTTAAACCCAGCTTTTGCACAGGGGAACAGTTGTATTACCTCTCCGGCAATGTGATGCCTGGGTATTACGGCGCCGATGAGGTGGAAGGAACCTATAGCATTTCTGGAGATGCACCGACGGATTATGAATTCATTGTTTCTGAACCACTGTATCCTTCCTATGTGGAAACGCAGACTGCAGAAGAAGCCTATGAAGACGTGCTCGCCAACGTGGGATCCAACGTCCCTATGCTGGATGATCATGACACGCGTATTATTCAAGAAGTGCGCGACGGCACCGCAGCCTACACCGGGAGTCAATCCGGATTACCGGGACTTCCCGATCACGAGGATGACGTTGGGGGGTATGAGGAATATCCGGAAGTCACTCGTCCCGATGATTGGGATACTGATCACGATGGCATGCCCGATGAGTGGGAAACGCAAATGGGTCTAAATCCCTCGGATGCCTCCGACGGCAACGAGACGACCTTGTCGAGCATTGGCTACACCAACCTGGAAATGTACCTCAATGAACTTGCCGGGGACTTTAAATAGATGCCTAAAACCTGAAAAGGACGGCGCCTTTGATAACTGACATAGGAATCAACGAAAAGCATTAACTCCCTTCTCCCGCTTGCGGGAGAAGGTCTATGCTACGTAGCTCTTACCCTTGGCTTCACCAACCTACGGATAAGGCAGTTAATAGAACAGTAGAGAAAATACTTATACTGTACGGGGCTTCAAACATAACCTTGCTCTAGGTTGCTACTTTTTAACAAGGGCATTGTTTGCGAACTCATCCTAAATTATGGTTACCCGAGTGAAATATTCGGGTTAGTGACTTGCCAGTAGATAATTCAATATCTGATGGCATTCTGAAGCTATGACTATGCTTAAAATCTACCATATATATCAACGCACTTGATTTTGTGATCCATTTTCAAAAAAAAAATGCTTTGACCGCGTAAGATCTACCTTAAGCAGTAGGAATTTTATTCTTATTCAAGGTATCTAGTGTGGTGTAACGAATAAATGGCACATATCAGCCGTAAATAGTATTTCATCTATATGCAATATATGAACTAGCTCATATTCCATGCATGAGACGCGTCAGGAAAGCATTCGCTCCTCTTACCAGACATTATGCACCATGGTCTGACTTTTTCGTTAATGGCAAGAAGCCAAAAAACGAACCAACCCTTTCAGTTAGCCCCTAAGTTTTTTATATCCAACTAGTAGAACATCGATATGTCTCATAAAAAGTATGCAATCATTGCCAGGAATCTTCTAACGATTATTATAGTATCCGGCCTACCCCTATCCGCCCAGGCAGAAAACTGCACCGAGGCCCCGGTCGGCGGTCAGGTTTATAGCCTCATCAACGCAGGCAGCGGACTAGCCCTTGATGTCTACGGTAATAGAGTAGGCAATGGTATTAATTTGATTCAGTGGCCTTACAAAGCGAGCAGTAACCAGCAGTTCCTGTTTCACGATCTGAACAACGGCTATTGGTCGATTATGGCCAAACACAGCGGCCAGGTACTCAGCGTGGCCGCCAAGGCGTTGGTAGACGGTGGCAATATCCTGCAATGGAACTACAACGGGGGAAGTAACCAGCAGTGGCAGTTGAAACGTTCCGAAAGTGGTCTCTATACCGTGATTGCAAGGCACAGCGGTAAGTTAATGACCGTTTCCGGCGACACCGCCGGCGGCAGAGTCTTTCAGCAGAGTGACAACAGTTCAGCCAACCAGCTCTGGCATTTAAATCCGATTGATGAGAACTGCAACATAACGAAACCGACCCAAGAACCGACAGCGATCCCGACGACGGAGCTTACGGAAGAACCAACTATGGTCTCACCATACCCCCACGACACCTAAGACGGCGCTTTAAATAACTGTCATTGTAATCAATGCGGGGCTATAACGCACCTCTAATCCTTGGTTTTACGAACCAAGGAATGATGCGGTTGGTCAATAAATCGTTCCACATATGAACCT
>JASFJX010000292.1:0-5428 GCA_050119385.1 Candidatus Thiodiazotropha sp.
GTAGTGCCTGCATCTCCTGGCTGGTATCCAAATCCGTTTTAAGACAATCAGGCTGAAAAAAGGCATGTATACCTGTCTCCTGGTTGAAACGCTCTATCAGTTTGCCCAGGGCCGGTACCAGACCTCGTTGATCGAAGGGAGCCCGAAAGCTGTTGATCAGCTCCCTTAACTCGTCATGGGCCTCATCCAAACCGTTGTGGATTCTTTTCGCCTCCCAGATTGCCTTCTCCGAGATCGTGTCGTTTTGCAGGGTCTCTTCCAGCATTCGCACCTGAAAGCGCAGACTGGCTAGGGTTTGCGCCAAGGAATCATGCAGTTCATGGGCCAACGAGGTTCTCTCTTCGACGATCGAAAGGCGCCTTGCTTCCGAGTCCGAGCGCTGCTTGGCGACCGCCATACCCAGATGACTGCCGATGGTGTTGAGGATATCGAGCACATCCTCGCGGCCGTCGTAGATGCCGGGCTTATCCACATAGAGATGATAGAACCCAAGCACATCGCCGTGATACCACATGGGTACAGAAACCCGCTCCACCTCATCCGAGCCGAACATTTGCCGATTGTTCCGGCGGGAACAGACTCGGGCATCCTGGCCACAGAGGATATCACCCGGTGACAGCGCTATGCCGCATTGGCAGAGTTTTATTGGCAGCATTTCCTGCTCATTGTAGAGCCTGCCATGTAGATCGATGCAACCAACCTGTCGTACCCTGTCATCCGATAATACCAAGTGCACGGTGGCTGAGCGGGCGTTGACCATGCGTTTGAATACGCCCATGTACTCCAACAGCAGCTCGTCCAGATTTTCCGATTGATTGATACCCGCCGCCACATCGTATAACACCTGCAAGGATGTGGTCTTCTGTGCCAGACGCGCCGTTTGGCGTGCCACACGAACCTCCATATCCTCATAGATATCGGTAAGCTCCTCACTGAGACTATCGATGTTGCGGGCCATACCACTGAGCACACCTGTCTGTTCATGCCCTTTGCTGGCAACAGGCTCACCCTGGCAGACCTGGTTGACGATCTGTTCCAGTGACGACAAGGGGCGTAACAGCTGACTGCGCAGACGTATCAGCACCAAGATCAGGGAAAACAGCGCCAACACGATGCTCAACAGCAGGACAACCTGCAGCGTGGAACTTCCCCGCTGATAGCTGAACGTGATCAATACTGCAGACAGGTTCACCAAAACACAGCCACCCAAGGTCAAAATGGGCAGGAGCAGATTACCGGTAAACAGAATCCTCAGGCTTGGCCAGTGCTTCGATTTGGTCAAAGATTCGATCCAGGTCAATTTACCTTGCGCAGGATCATCCCTTCCTGTATCGCCAGTGACTTTGTTTATCGACAACGGTTTCTCTTCGACTTGCATAGGCAGACTCTATCACGAACCCGGAATTGGGGTCAGTTTAGCCCTGGGGTTGACTCATCATCTCCTCTAATCTGACCACTCGCCAGGCAAACAGTGCTTCACCCAGGGCCTGCCCCTTTAACCCGGAATTGATCACCTCCTCGGGCATGGGGGAGCCAAGGAGTTCAACGGATAATTCCAATTCGGGTAGCAGGCTTCTGGCATATTGCGGCCACAAACCCTGTGCCGCCAGGATGAAGCGGCGAAAACGCAAGGGTTGTTGTTGCGGACTGAGCGTTGCGACGAACCGGAGAATTGACTCAGCCTGCCCAGGTTCCAAGCAGAGACGATTGAAGCGCAACAGATCATGCAACAGCTGCCGCCCCGCTTTTTCCATACGCAGTTGCCGCATCCATTGGTCCGGCTGAGCGAGACGAGAAACGGTATCGAACAGTGCCACGCCACATCGAACCATGGGATCCTCGCTCTCTTTCACCACGCGTTTCAATGGCACCATTGTATCGCGCTCTCCAACATCTCCATGGCCAGCCGATCCCATCCCCTCAGCCAGCTCCGGAAGCAACCGCTGCAGTGCTCCACAACGATGCAACACTTCAAAAAAGCGCCAGGGCTGTGGGGTTGAGAACGCGCGTTTCATCTCCCGCCAGACGCGTTCTGCATTCAAGCTCATCAACTCATCAGCCTGTGCCATCTTTTTCATCAGGGCATGAGTGCCGTGTGCCACACGAAATCCCCAACATCCCAGCTTGGCGGCAAATCTCGCTATCCGTAGCAGACGCACCGGGTCCTCTGTGAACGCGGTTGTGATATGACGCAGCAAACCATTGTCCAGGTCATCTCGACCGCCACAGATATCGATCAAATTTCCACACTCACTCATCGCCATGGCATTGATGGTCAGATCTCTTCGCAGCAGATCCTGTTCCAGGGTGACATGCGGGCCATAATCGACCTCAAAACCTTTATAGCCTGCAGCTGTCTTCACCTCGGTACGCGCCAAGGCATATTCCTCACCCGTCTCGGGGTGGAGAAATACCGGGAAGTCACGATCAGCAGGACGAAAACCGGCGGCAAGCATCTCTTCAGGAGTCGACCCGACTACGACCCAGTCACGCTCAGTGACAACCAGATCCAGAAGCTTGTCACGCACCGCACCACCGACCAGGTAGATCTTCATCTAGTGTACTGTCTCATACTAACGCGCGAGCCTCCCTCTCTTTTTGCTGTAGTTGCCACATCTGAAAATAGAGACCTTGCTTCTCGAGTAATTCATGATGTGTACCCTGTTCCATGATACGCCCTCTTTCCATCACCAGAATACGCTCAGCATCCACCACCGTGGAGAGACGATGGGCAATCACCAAGGTCGTGTGATGTTTCGCCACCTCGCCGAGTGTCTCCTGAATCGCCTGCTCGGTCTTACTGTCAAGGGAAGAGGTCGCCTCATCGAAGACCAGGATACGCGGTCGCTTGAGCATCGCGCGTGCAATCGCAACCCGCTGCTTTTCACCGCCCGAGAGCTTCAATCCACGCTCACCTACAACAGTCTGGTAGCCATCCGGCAACTGCTCAATGAAACCAGCGATATGTGCGATTCGCGCAGCCTCTTCAATCTCCTCTTGACTGGCATCCGGCCTGCCATAGGCGAGATTATAGAGAATGGTATCATTGAAAAGCACCGTATCCTGCGGCACGATGCCAATCGCTGAACGCAGACTGCTGCGGGTAATATGACGAATATCCTGGCCATCGATCATGATGCGCCCATTGGTGACATCATAAAACCGGAACAGGAGGCGTGACAGGGTGGATTTACCGGCCCCGCTATGGCCCACCACGGCCAGTTTCTCACCGGCCGAGATGGTGAAATCCACATTATGCAGAATCGCTCTTTCCGCTTGATAGGAGAAATCCACCTGTTCGAAACGGATCTCTCCTGCATCCAGTTGTAACGCCTGGGCGTCCTTTGCGTCGGTTATCTCCGCCTGTTCCTCCAGCAGTTTGAAGATAAGGTCCATATCAGCAAGTGAATACTTGATCTGGCGATAGACCACACCAAGAAAATTAAGCGGGATAAACAGCTGTAACAAAAAAGCATTAACCAGCACCAGGTCGCCGATCGACATACTCCCCTTCACCACGCTGTTGGCGGCTAAAAACATAATGAAGGTGACACCGATGGCGATGATCCCTCCCTGACCGAAATTCAGTAGAGACATCGATGTCTGGCTCTTTACCGCATTATCCTCCCATCGCGAAAGGGTTTCATCGAAGCGTTTCAACTCCAATGCCTCATTACCGAAATATTTAACGGTCTCATAGTTAATCAGACTGTCAAAGGCCTGGTTGTTGGCCTGGGAATCCAAGCGGTTCATGGTATGGCGAAACTCCATACGCCACTCGGTGATCGCCAGGGTGAATACAACATAGACGGCGACCGTCGCGAAGGTAACCAGGGTGAAAACGACCTCATACTGGCTAAGCATAATCGCCGCCACCAAACCAAATTCGACTACCATGGGGATGATGCTGAACACCAGATAATTGAATATCGTGCTCACCGATCGGGTGCCCCGTTCCAGGTCTCGACTGATTGCACCCGTTTGGCGCTGCAGATGAAACCGCAGCGATAGTTCATGCAGATGGGCCAACACACGGTTAGAGAGGTTGCGCATCGCGCGGTAACGTACCCGTGCAAAGATGGCATCCCTCAACTCGTTGAAAAGCGAGCTACCCAGACGCAGCGCGCCGTAACCAAGCAGGAAGAAAAGTGGCAGCACCAGCAGGGTTTCTTCACCCTTATCCAGGGAATCGACTATCTCCTTCAATACCAGCGGTATACCCACATTGGCAACCTTTGCCAGTACCAGGCATCCCAGGGCCAGTAGGGCCCGCCCGCGATACTCCCATAAAAAAGGCAGCATGTTACGGAGATTGTGGTAGTCGCGCCGGTCTTTATGGACCTGGGATTGGATTCGGCTTGAGTGAACCATGCTAATATTGAACAGATTAGTGGGATAAATGCGGAATATTATAGGAATTGGCGCCATTATGCGCATTAGCCTGTTGAATATCCGGTTTTATTAACCCGGCGAAGTGCCCTTGGGATACGCCTTGTTCAAGGGCATGAGTGAGGACTTGAAAGCAGTCTATCTGGTCACCGGGTTAATTATTCCTTCCACACCCCGCAAAATCGATTAAAATCAAACCCGGCAGGAGCTTACAGGAATACCAAGCAAGGCTCCGAGAGTTACATGAGGGAGAGCCAGACGCCCTCCTCGACAGATACAGATAGTGACCATCGATGAGTAAAGATTGCAGCTACAACGAACTCTACCCCCTACAGGTACTGGATGACAGCATGGAACCGGAGTTCCCGGAAAAATGCATTATCGTAATCGAACCTTCCGATGTCTGCGCTACCGGCGCTTTCGTTGTAGCCGAGGCACAGGGTGAACGCTGGTTTCGTCAATACATATCCGAGGGTGAGTCAGGGAAGAAATTGGTAGCCTTGAAATCGGGTTATCCCGACATACCCCTTGAGGGCGAACATTTCAAGATTATTGGTGTTGTCGTACAACGTAATGTTGGACGTAAGGTGAAACACTACCACCCTTACGTACCCAACGGCGAGCCTCCCAAACCAGTCGGGCTGACCTGATCAGCGACTCGCCGGTGAAATACACTAACCCTGAGCTCTCAGCCACAACACTTAGAGTAAAACATTTCCTATACTTAACTAACCAGGCCATAACTAGTGGGCCGCTCGGTAAATTCGGTAACACTCAGAGCCCCGCTACTAGGCCAAGGCAAGGCGCACTTCGCCGGGAATGGCACCCCATGTGTCAGGATAGTTATGGCCTGGTGAGTAAACTATAAGTCGATCTGTCGAACAGGATCACACGTCTAGTGTGGTGTAACGAATAAATGGCACATATCAGAGGCCCACAAATGCCCCAAGACAAGGCGCGGTCCGCCGTTAATGGCCCCTCCCTTAACAAGGACTGCAACGCGGGATTGGGGCATTTGCGGGCCTCCCTTCGGGCGCGA
>JASFJX010000293.1:0-5422 GCA_050119385.1 Candidatus Thiodiazotropha sp.
GCCGTGGTGGGCACGCGAGAGGTTGTTGGTGACGCTGTCTTTGGTGTGCTGCGAACCGCCGGCCCAACCATGAGTCCATTCAACGCCTGGGTCTTTCTCAAGGGGCTTGAAACACTTGAACTTCGGATGCAGGCCCATTCACGGAATGCTCAGATATTGGCCGAATGGCTGGAACAGCATCCTCAGGTCGAGCATGTCTATTTCCCTGGTCTGGTCAGCCATCCGCAACATTCCCTGGCAATGAAGCAGCAGCGCGGTCCCGGTAGTATTGTCTCTTTCAACGTTAGGGGGGGGCAGCCGGCGGCATGGACAGTAATAGATAGCACACGCATACTCTCCATTACCGCCAATTTGGGTGACACCAAGACGACTATCACCCATCCGGCGACCACGACACACGGGCGATTATCACCTGAGGAGCGTGCTCAAGCCGGCATACAAAACGGTTTGGTGCGTATCGCGGTCGGGCTGGAAAACATTGCGGATATTAAAAACGACTTGGCGCGTGGTCTCGATAGTCTGTGAATAGTAATGATCCTCAAGACTTACGTGAGAAGTGGGACAAGCGGCATGCCGATGCGGACAAACATCCCACGCCCGCTGAGGTTCTAAAGAGAAATCTGCATCTGCTCCCGGAAAAGGGCCGAGCACTGGATCTTGCCTGCGGATTGGGTGGCAATGCCCTTACCCTGGCAGGTCATGGGTTGGAAACATTGGCATGGGATATCTCCCCCGTCGCCATTGAGCGGCTCAACGCCTTTGCTGCGAATGAAGGATTAGCGAATCTATCGGCACAAGTACGCAATGTCGAACAACTACCTCCATCCCCCGCCAGCTTCGATCTGATCATCGTCAGTTACTACCTGGAGAGGGCTTTGATACCAGGCCTTATCGATGCTCTGTTACCAGGTGGCTTGATCTACTATCAGACATTCACACAGGCCGCAGTCTCGAATCTAGGGCCGAGTAATCCTGCATACAGATTGGTTGATAATGAGCTATTGCAACTGTTTTCCCGGTTGAAACTGCGTTATTACCGTGAGGAAAATCGTCTGGGTAATCTGCATGAAGGGATCAGGGACGTGGCTATGCTGGTAGCGCAGAAACCTCGAGTCAGTAGGCAACATGGGTAAAATCGGTACCTGGACGCAGACCGAAGGCCTCTTCCAGGTTCAGCTCTTCAATCAATTGGTCGCCGGCCTGTAGGCCATGTTCCCGTTGTATTTCGCCAAGCAGAAGGCGTACCGCATTACGGTTGTAGCCGCTGCCGAAACTGATTTGCTGTTTGATGATCTCGCGTGCCTTATCGATTGTCATGGGCTCAGAATACCCCGAAATCGCTCTGGATTGAAGTCTATTGCTTGTCTCTATGTCAAATACTAATATCGATTAGTATCAAGGCGCAAATACAGATAGGTTTGTGGCATAGTCTTATAAATATGGACCGACAATCCCTGCATCCATGATGATGTTTAAAAAAACTCCAAGATATGACTACACCCATACTCATTTGCGACGACTCCAGCTTGGCAAGAAAACAGATGGCCCGCTCCCTGCCGCCGCATTGGGATGTATCGGTTAATTTTGCCGCTGATGGCCGCGAGGCCATCGAAGCAATTAAGCAGGGCAAAGGTGAAATCCTGTTTCTCGATTTAAACATGCCGGTCATGGATGGCTATGAGGTATTGCGGGCGATTCGCAGGCATGATCTCGACACCATGGTTATTGTGGTTTCCGGTGATGTACAACCCGAAGCCTATCGGCGTGTCAAGGATCTTGGGGCGCTGGGTTTCATCAGCAAACCGGTGCAGTTACAGCAAATCGAATCGATATTGACAGATTTCGGCATCACTTTCGAATCTGAGAAAGCGCTGCAACTGGAAAAGATCAGTGTCGACAATCTGGACGGGTGCCGGGAAGTCATGAATATCGCCATGGGACGGGCCGGCGATTTACTGGCGCGGTTACTCGACGCTTTTGTCATCCTGTCAATACCGAATATCAACACGATGGAAAAAAGCGACCTGCAAATGACGCTACAGCAAATCGAGAAAAGGGCATCTGTATCCGCGGTATGCCAGGGCCTGATCGGTGCAGGCATCGCCGGTGAAGCCATGTTGATTTTCAACGAGTCCAGCTTCTCCGACATTGCCGAACTGATGAAATACCAAGGCGAAATCGACGACGCCGTGAAACTTGAATTACTCATGGATATCTCCTGTATACTCATCAGCGCCAGCCTTAAGGGTATTGCTGACCAACTCGATATTAACTTCAGCCTGAGTCACCCCAGCATTCTCGGAACACATGTAAAAATTTCCGACATACTCAAGCACCAGACCAGGCATTGGAATAAAATCCTCGCCATTGAGATTCCCTACCGCATCGAAAACCGGGAAATCAACTGTGACCTGCTATTGTTGTTCACTGAAGACTCCATAGATGCGCTCAACAAACGGATTTCCTACCTTGGCGAATAAAATATGGTACAGGCCGCTGCCGATCTAAAAGAAATACACTGGCTTATGGATATGTTGCAGAACATTGACGTGGGGCTGGTGGTGCTTGACCGCGATTACAACATCCAGGTGTGGAACAGCTTCATGGAGAACCACAGCGGTATGGCGCCTGGCAGCGTGATTAAAAAAAACATTTTTAAGTTATTCCGCGATGTACCGCAAGAGTGGTTCAAACGCAAACTGGAAACGGTTTTCCTGTTAAACAACCGAGCCTTCACCATATGGGAGCAACGGCCGTATCTGTTCTATTTCAAGAATTACCGGCCAATTACCAGCACTGCCGAATTCATGTACCAGAATTCAACTTTGATCCCACTGATTTCTGCCGACGGTAAAGTCAATCATGTTGGCATCATCATCTATGACGTCACCAGTATCGCTATCAACAGTCAACGCTTGCAACAGGCCAATCAGCAACTTGAGCATCTGAGCCGCACTGACCGCTTGACCCAGTTGTTCAACCGCGGTTATTGGCAAGAGTGCCTGGAGCATGAATTCAAGCGTGCCCAGCGAACCGGTGTTGTCTCTTCTCTTGTGATTTTTGATATCGATCATTTCAAAAATATCAACGATTCATACGGCCACCAAGCCGGTGATGATGTCATTCGCATCACGGCCCAAAAACTAATGGATACCCAGCGGAATACCGATATTTCAGGCCGTTACGGCGGCGAAGAGTTCGTTAACATACTTGTCGATACGCACGAAGATGGCGCACTCTTTTTTGCCGAACGATTAAGGAAGAAAATCGAAGCATTGATAATCGAATATGGCCAAAGCAGTATCAAATACACCGTTAGCCTAGGTATTGCGGAATATAGGAGTGATATGAAGGATTATAACGAGTGGTTGGAATGCGCAGACCGTGCCCTCTATGTAGCAAAAAGCTCAGGAAGAAACCAATCCTATTCATATAACAAGCTGCTGAAATAATGGAATCCTAGGCAACACCGACGCTCCCCTGGTAGCGTCTTCACTATACGCAGAGTGCATACACTTATGGATCAGTCCGATAAGCAACAGGTCAAGGCATACTTACTGCAGCTTCAACAGACGATTTGCTGTGCCTTGGAAGAGGAGGATGGCAAAGCACGCTTTTTTCAGGACAGTTGGCAACGTGAACCCGCAGAACACCTGGGAGGAGGTGGTATCAGTGCCGTTCTCCTGGCGGGTGAGGTTTTTGAACAGGCCGGGGTCAATTTCTCCCATGTCACCGGTGATCAGCTACCCGGCTCGGCGACAGCGCATCGCCCGGAGTTGGCGGGGCGCGTTTTTGAGGCGATGGGAGTTTCCCTGGTCATACACCCCAACAATCCCTATGTCCCCACATCCCATGCCAATGTTCGTTTTTTTGTCGCGGAAAAAGAGGATCAAGCCCCGGTATGGTGGTTTGGCGGTGGATTCGACCTTACTCCCTACTATGGTAATGACCAGGATTGCCGTCATTGGCACAAGATGGCCAATCTGGCCTGCCGATCTTTTGGTGAAGATGTTTATCCAAAATACAAGGCCTGGTGCGATGATTATTTCTACCTCAAACATCGTCAGGAGCCAAGGGGCATAGGCGGGCTCTTTTTCGATGATCTCAATGAATGGGGATTCGAAAAGTGTTTCGATTTCATGCAGAGTGTGGGTGATCACTACCTTCTGGCCTATATGCCGATCGTAAAACGGCGCCGCGACACCGAGTACGGTGAGCGGGAGCGCAATTTTCAACTCTATCGCCGTGGTCGATACGTGGAGTTCAATCTGGTCTACGATCGGGGTACGCTTTTCGGTCTGCAGTCGGGGGGGCGCGCAGAATCGATACTGATGTCCCTGCCGCCTCTGGTGCGCTGGCAGTACAACTGGCATCCAGAGCCGGGTAGCGCGGAGGCGCTACTCTATGAACGCTACCTCAAGCCAAGGGATTGGCTGGAGTAGTCGAATATCAAGGGAATTATCAGCGAGAACAAGTGCGGATTTGATCTGTGGCATAATCTGAACAACGATCTTGGCACAATCATCGCGTTCCCCGGATGGAGCATGCGGCCTGGTAGTGCCTGTCAATAATCGAATCCCTGTGCGGTATAGGACGTAGTGAGGGCTACCCGGCCTGCCTTTTTTGGGGTGCTTTTAATGATTGTAATTTATTGTAAATCAATATTAATTTTCGGTTCAGGCAAGGTTCAGTTTCACTCTCGTAAACTTTAACTATCAAGCAGAGACAGACTTGCAACCCAATGTTAAAGCTAGCGAATCAGGAGTTAGAAAATGAAAACAAAGGCACTGACAATTGGAACAGCACTCATAATCGTCTCAATGTCGGCTACTGCCGGCGGTCATCGTGATAACTATCGTGATACCGCCAAGGTCATCGATGTGGAGCCGATCTATCGCAGTGTAGAGGTCTCCTATCCCGAGAGAGTGTGCTGGGACGAGGAGATTGAGCACTACCACCCGGATCAACCCCGCTATACCGGAACGGTGCTAGGTGGCATTATCGGTGGTGTGGTAGCCAATAAAATGAGTCGCGGGCGCGGTCGTGGCAGAGATGCCGCCACTATGGCCGGTACCCTGCTCGGTGGTGCCATTGGTCACGATATCAGTCAACAACACAGGGGCGGGCACTACACCACCTCGATTGAACGTCGATGCGAAGTGAAAAATCACACAGGTTATGAGGAACAGTTGGTAGGCTATGATGTAACATATCTTTACAAGGGACGTGAATTTACCACCCGTACCAAGAATCACCCCGGTAAGCGGATTCCGATTGCGGTGACTGTCAGGCCGGTGGGTGACTACTAGTGTGGTGTAACGAATAAATGGCACATATCAGAGGCCCACAAATGTCCCAAGACAAGGCGCGGTCCGCCGTTAATGGCCCCTCCCTTAACAAGGACTGCAACGCCGTATTGGGG
>JASFJX010000294.1:0-5419 GCA_050119385.1 Candidatus Thiodiazotropha sp.
TTTGCATGCCTGTTTCCGAGGCGTTCCGTTTCCAACAGTTCTGTGAGTTCCTGCTCCAACAGCTGCAGGTCAGCGATAATCCGTTCTCGCGGTTCGCTGGCTTGCATCAACTCAGCATTCAGACGTGCGCGGGTCAGGGGTGAGCGCAATTCATGACTGATGGCTAACAGTAGTTGGCGCTTTGCCTCCATCATCGCCTCGATCTCGTCGGCCATGGTATTGATGCTGTTGGCCAGTTCTCCCAATTCATCCCGGCGTTTGATGCTAATCCGGTGGTCAAGTTCACCGGAGCCGAACCTGGTTACACTCTGTCGAATATCCTGGAGCGGTTGAAACAGGCGTTTTACCAAATGGTATGTAAGGGCGATGAGGAGCAATACAGTAACAATCGTCACCCCGATCACCAGTGCCAGGGGGCCACTATCCAGGCGGTTTCGGGTCATCAGCAGAATGGTTCCATCGTTATCCCGCACACGCAGTATAAAACGGTGATCATCATGATTGATTTCGACCAGGCGGTCGGCGCTGAGTTTGTAGGGATGGAATGCTAAATCCGCTATATCGACGATTTTTCCGCTATTGGACCAGGCCAGGTCTTTCGTTTGGATCTGAATATCGATCTTTAGGCGTTCAGCTAAATTATCAGCCGCCACGGGATCGGGCGGGGTACCAATCTCTTCGACTAAATGTTCCATATATTCTGACAGATGGGGTTGTGCCAGAGCTCGGAATTCCTCTTGAATACCATAACGGAATCCGGTTCGTACCGTCACTGCGATCAAGGCGCTGACGCAAATGAACAACAGGATCAGGCGACCGCTGAGGCTATGTCGTCTGTTCATGCCGCGGGGCCTGCCAGGCGGTACCCGGTTCCCCATACAGTCTTGATATAGTCAAGGGGTTTGAGTTTCTGGCGCAAACGGCTCACCAAGATATCGACAGAACGGGTATAGAAATCGGCATCTATCCCTTTTACTGCCGTCAGAATCTCATCTCGGCTGTAAGTTCGGCCTGGGTGTTGGGCCAGTAAGGAAAGCAAGCGATATTCAAGGGTTGTGAGATTCAGGCTTCGACCCTCGATATAGGCGTCCTGTTGCACCAAGTCGAGTTTAAGCTTGCCCAGGATGATCTCTTGTACCTCACTCGGTTGGGATCGGCTGCGTTTAAGGATGTTCTGGATTCTTGCCACCAATTCCCTGGGTTCGAAAGGCTTTGCCAGATAGTCATCGGCCCCGAGTTCAAGTCCGACGACCCGGTCCATTACCTCCCCCCGGGCGGTAAGCATAAGAATCGGTAAACTGCTCTGTTTTCTGATGGTGCGGCAGACCTCAAAACCATCCATTTCAGGTAACATGATATCGAGAATCACCAGATCCGGATTGCTATGTTCGATGCGTTTCAGGCCCTCAGAAGGTCGGCTGACCGCATCCAGCTCCAAATCATAGCGGGAGAAATACTCTTTCAGCGGTGCAGCCAGGGCCTGGTCGTCATCAATCAGTAAGATGCGGGGCATTACTATTTCCACGACTCATTTGCTCACTCTCACCACAGGCGAATCTGCAATGGCGGTGTTCACGGTGGCGCCTGATCATCGATTGTAGTTTTTCCCGTTGGTTTTGATTGAGATTATCACTGAAATCTGCGAAGGCATCTATCACATCAGTACTGAGACTGGCCAATTGGGCCTGTTTTTGCATCAACAGCGTGCGGGCTCTTTCGCGATCGAATTCGGGCCTTTCGAGCAGATCAATGGCTTCATCCGCATAGTTTGATCTGTCCCTTCTTAGCTCTTTGATACTAAGTGCCAACCGCTCCTTGAATTGTGCCAGATTGTGTTGCTGTGTGTCATCGAGATCCAACTGCTTGCCAATTCGGTCTGTCATCCAACCGATGCGTCCTTCAGGGCCCGCACAATAACCTTTGAAACGGGCAATCGCCGCACCACTGATCAACAGCGTAACCAATATGATAAGGGTAATGAGTAGGGTTTTTACCATCAGAATCTCCTTGTGTGAAATACTTGGTTTTGGACTCGGCGTCCTTAATAGTCAGTCTGACCTAACCGGTGAAGAAGATCCTCTCAGTGGTGTATCCACTTGTAACAAGTTGTAACTAAACAAAAGATCATCGTAAATTGGCGTTGTGAAATATTCACAATGTCATCCCTGGCATTATTGGCGTACGGAACTAGAGTAATGTAATAGGGATGCATTAAAAACAGAGCAAAGGATGAAAACAAGGAATTTTCTGTTTCCTGCAATTTCAATCACTTGCAACAATCAAAAAAATAGCGCGAAGACTAATCGACAGGGTCTAGAAAATGCCCGATCCTGCTGAGTACCGAATTGGGCAGATGCAACAAGTATATCTGAGTAAATCAGATGCTGTTTAGTTAACAATGTAATTATATATTGTAAATACAATAAGTTACGGGTTCTATTCCTGGTTGGCAGAACCATTTCAAGGCTTTGGGTGCGGGATTAGGGCTTCTTTTAATAGCCTAATGGCCCTGGAATCCCGATGCTATATGGATAGATTCGTTTGGAGGTCGACTTGTCATCATCAGCCGCCACCTTATCCTGCTACGCTTATGATGTACTTCCCCCCCCATGCCGCCAACAGGATACACTGTCTGCCTATCGTTTTTTCCAGCATAAAACACCTGTTCGATATCCTCTATTCGGTATTTTTGGGAGTTTGAAACAATATTGCCTTGAAAAGACTGAAATAATCAGTTGTCACAGGATGCGATTAGTTGGGGAGAGTTTGTGCAGATGTCACAGATACCGGGGGCTTTACTGAGGTAGTAACCAATGAGACTAAACCAGAAGCTCCTGTTGGGTACCGTAGGCACGCTCTCTGTCTCATTGCTGCTTAGCTCTGCAGTCAATATATTGAGTTTCAGGTCAAATTATACCGATGCACTATTGACGGGTAGTTTTGGCATCGGTCATAGCATTGAGAGCGTGTTAGACGAACTGTTAGGCCTGGGACTAACACTCGAGACATTGTCAGGTGTGGATAAAAAGCTGGCTGACGTGGCTAAACATAATCCGCACATTGAGTATGTTGCCGTAACGGACTTAACAGGCTTGGTACTGTTTCATAATGATCAAACGCAAAAAGGGCTGGAATATAGCGATCCAGTCACGCTTAAAACCTTGTCGACGAATATGCCCCTTTGGCAACTCGACAATCGATCCGATGGGGCGGGCATATATGATGTTGCTGTTCCCATCCTAGATGAAAGACGCCCAATCGGTGTTATTCGGCTTGGTTTTTCGACTGAAGTTATCGATGAAAAGGTGACGCAGGCAATCAGCCACGTGCTAGCCAATTTTATGTTTACATTCATAATTATCGCATTAATCCTCAACTACTTTTTGCGCAAGCAGCTTGTAGAGCCTATCAAATTACTTTCCAGATATGCGGCATCCATTGCCAATGGTCGTTTTGAACAACCAGTTAAAATACGCAGTAGAGATGAAATCGGCACCTTATCGAGTGCGTTAGAGAATATGGGCGGTACGATCAAACAACAGATCGATGAACTCAAAGACTCCAGTATTGAGCTCGAACAAAAAGTGGAAGCGCGAACAAAACAGCTTGAGGAGGTCAATAAAACGCTACAGGTACGGAATCTTAGTTTAAGTGAGGCACTGGCACGGGAGCAGGAGTTGTCAGAGGCGCTGCGGTATAGTGAAGAGCGTTTCAGGGTTTTCTTCGAAGCGAACAAGGCAGTAATGCTTATGATCGATCCTGATACAGGGGAGGTGCTTGCAGCTAACAGGGCAGCGCTTGATTATTACGGATACACCTTGGATCAGATGCTGTATATGCAAATCAGCGATATCAACATCCTTAAACAGGAGGAGGTGGACGAAGAAATGAGGAGGGCCCAACATGAGGAGCGTGACCATTTCTTTTTTCGTCACGCCTTGTCGTCAGGAGAAATTAGGGATGTTGAAGTTCACTCTGGGCCTATCGATTGGAATGGTAAGAAAGTTCTCTACTCGATCGTTCACGATGTAACTGCCAGAAAAAGGGCGGAGGCAGACCTTGAAAACATTGCTTACTATGATCCATTGACTGGTTTGCCCAACCGTCGCCTGAAGACAGACAGGCTGCGTCAGGCCATAGCACACAGCAGGCGGAATGGAACCAGTGTGGGGGTATGTTATTTAGATCTCGACGGTTTTAAACCGATTAACGATCGTTTTGGTCATGATGCGGGTGACAGGATATTGATCGAGGTCTCTCGCCGATTACAGGAAATTCTGCGTGAGGATGACACGGTATCACGTATCGGTGGTGACGAATTTGTATTGATAATAAATGATTTGACAAGTGTGCAGCATTGCACACAGATCATCGATAGAGTGTTAGATGAAATTGCACAGCCAATATGCATAGAAGATGTTGATTTGGAGGTTAAGGCCAGCGTTGGATTGACCCTGTATCCCGAGGATGATGCGGATGCGGATATCCTGCTACGCCACGCTGACCAGGCCATGTACTGGGCAAAGGAGGAGGGTAAGAACTGTTACCACCTGTTTGATCCATCCTACAACAAACAGGTAAAGGTTGATCGAGAGAACTATCAATTACTAGAGAGTGCATTGAGTAATGAGCAGTTTGTCATCCACTATCAACCAAAAATCGATATGTACAGCTGTGATGTTATTGGTGTGGAGGCCCTGATTCGATGGATACACCCAGAAAAGGGACTCACATTACCTGGTAATTTCCTGTATATTCTTGCCAATACTGAATTGGATTTAGAGTTGGGTAAATGGATTATCGATCGGGTGCTTTGTCAGATAAGCAAGTGGCATGAGATAGATATTAAGCTTCCAGTCAGTGTGAATGTAAGTCCGTATCATTTGCAGTCACCAGAATTCTACCAAGATATACAGCAACTGTTTTCACGTCACCCTGGAGTATCCCCGGATATGCTTGAGTTGGAGATACTGGAAACAGCTTCCATCGAGGACGTGAATGCTATCTATCATACCCTGACGGATAGCAGAGAGATGGGCATGAAGATTACCTTGGATGATTTCGGAACAGGCTACTCTTCGCTCGCATATTTTCATCGTCTTCCATTCGATACATTAAAGATAGATCAAAGTTTTGTTCAGGACATGCTGGACGATCCACAAAATCTTACCATAGTGGATAGTGTCATTAGACTATCTCAGGCTTTCCGACATCCAGTGATAGCGGAAGGTGTTGAGTCAATCGAGCATGCATCGGCATTACTTCAACTAGGTTGCCGGCTAGGGCAGGGTTATGGGATAGCTAAACCGATGCCGGCTGATCGGATACCATTGTGGTTGGAATATTGGGAAAACGACTTGGTTTGGCGTGGACTCAAAAATCGTTTCTCACAAAAAGATCGAATTGGCATTGAAGTGGC
>JASFJX010000295.1:0-5417 GCA_050119385.1 Candidatus Thiodiazotropha sp.
CGGTAGCCCTGAGGGCGATTCTGGATGTCCGACGTGCGTTGCGCTAACGACTGCAGGGATGCAGGAGGTAGAACAACCAGGAGGACGTTGTCGATGGGATCCACTGATCGCATCCGTACAGAGCCTCCAGTCATCTCGGGAGCCGGCGCCTGCTGCGTGCTTACGATGCGTGGCGTAGGACCTGTGACCGGGACGGCCGGGGCAGTAATAGGTTTGATCCGAGACAATTAACTCTGCCTCATGAACGGACGTAACGTATTGATTTTAATCAACTCTGATTTTGTCAAATTTACTATTTAACTCTGTCACGATGATCGGTCACATTCTACCCTGAAAGACCCCCAGAATATGGCAGCAGTAGACCGGTTCCGGCCAGAAGCGGACGCTCAGCCTCTTCATCCGAGTAACGTCCGCAGAAGAGTTAATTCGGTTAACCTGATTTATTCTAGAACTGCCTTAGGTAAACTAGCTTAAGTAACGAACGCAGCGCCGTGATGCTTATGACGCATCGTACAGAGGCAATGCGAAACCTTTCTAGCTCGCTTAACAAGTGGTACTTTACAGCCTAGAAAAGGCACCTTCCTTCATGCATGGCGCGTTATCCATTCACTTAATACTGCCAAAAAATCCTCTCTGGCATCTTTCTCCAACCAAGGGGTATGGCCACACTTCTCAAACTCGCGGTATTCCAGATGAGGGATAGTTTGCTTAAGCGTATCTCGGGTCATTCGACCGGGATGCGGATCGTAATCGCCATGCAGCATAATCACCGGCCCCTTGATTGCAGCAAATGCTTGAGGATAAACATCCTCTTCCTGACAACGCATCATATCCCGCCAGGTTTCATCATGGCCCTTCAAATCAAAACGCTCACATGGTCTTGCAGATGATTGAATTGGCGAGTAGTGGTAGATCGGCTTAGTAATTTCAACCCAAGCCATCGTCTGTTCTTCAGGATCTGTGATCTCCTCCTCAAGACGTGACAAACGTGTACGCATCTCATCGCTCGTGCGTTGTTGAATAATCTCATTCATCTTTTGACGAGAAGCCTTATCGAAGGTTCCGCAACCCACTAATACGACAGAAGTGATGGTGTCAGGATATTCAGCAACATAGGCTAGAGCCAACATTGCCCCCCAAGACTCGCCGACAAGAATTGGACGCGCCTCCTTAAAACGTGTGCTAACTAGGCAGTGCAGATCATCAACGTGCTGCGCAACAGTAAGGGATTTATCACCATTCCTACGTTGCCATGGCGCATAGGTTTTAAATTTGTCTGATAACGCTCGTGCAAGCGGATCCGCTTCTCCAAAAGCGGCGGGGCCACCGTGCAAAACAATAACGGTGGAACCGTCACTTCCATAGCTTTTCATTCGACTCCCATCTTGCCAACCAAGACTTAAGAGTATTTCATCAATATTCACACACCACCTCTGACTAGTAACACCCCCTCATCACAACCACCAAGAATCCGCACCTTTAAACGCCCACTCCGGGTCCTAGATTTCATGACAAAGGCGTAATCTGCTCGGCCCTTATATTGGTCGAATTTCGGTAGTGTCGAGATGTGGCGCGGTGGTCTCAGGCAGTGCCTATCTGTTTCCGCCCCTTTCGTTTGACGGTGCCTCAATAGCAATACCATAACTCCGTTTCCACATCCCGCTCATCGAACCGGACATGCAGATTTCCCGCATCCGGCTCTCGGACAAGACTTCACGCCTTCACCCACGGCTCGCCTCGTCCCAGTTGGATCAAGCGTACGAGACCGAAGTACCCGTAGAGGTGCGAGAGTGGATAAGCCCCGCCCCTGCGTCGCCTGACCTTGTGCTTGTTACGCAACCACCGGCGAAACCGCATTGCGGTGTAGCTATCGAGCGCACGATAGGCTCGGTTGTACGTGCCTACCTGAAAGTAGTTCGCCCAGCCTATCAATGTGCGGTTCAATTGCTTCACCAGTTCGTGGAACCCGTATTGCGCATAAAAGCCCTGCACACCCTCATCCGGCGCATCCACAACAACGGCATCAGACGGCAGGTGCGCATTGATCTCAAGACAGTGCCGGATCGCCCGGATCAGGGTCACCTTGCCAAGTCCCTGCCCCTGGGCCTCCTTGTGCACAGCCAGTTGCGCAATCAACATCACCGGCACGGGGTATCGGGGGAGTTTTTTAGCCAAAACCGGGGGAAGCGTCTCCCGCTCGATCTGGGTATGGGATAGGGTGTAATAGGCGCAGATACCGGCCTTCTCACCCTTGGGAACTTCGGCAGGCAGGACCATGGTCTTGCTCACCCCGGCCTCCCGGTGCCGGGCGGCAGAACGCCGGATAAATTCGTTTAGCTCTTGAATGCCGCAGTCGAATGTGGCGCGGTCATGCCCTGATTTATCAAGCTCTACAAAACGCGCTTCCGGGGTCACCTGATACCGCGCTCTTTCGCATAATCCCTTGCGTCGCGCAGTTTTTGATTAGGCCCTTCGGCAGCTTCACAGGCACTCATAAAGCGGTCGAACACATCGTCCTTTACCACGATGGATTCATGCTCGTGAATAACCCGCCGGGCATCCTTTTCGATCAGGCGCACGATATATTCCGTCAGACTCTTTGTGCCTGAAAGCGCTGCTGCTTTTTCCGCCGCCGCCTTGATCTCGTCATCAATGCGCATATCTATGCGTGATGTGGTCATATCCGCCACCTTTACCTCAATACAATGTGCTTATATTACGCTAGCAGCGGCTCATCCGTTTGTACAGCACATTTCCGTACAGGAAACAAAGCACAATCATCCGAGCGACCTACTGCTCGATCATCCTGATCCGTCTTTTCACGCCATCTCGTATCGGCTCCAGGGTCGTTTGGGGCACACCGGCCAACCCGGCCTGCTCTGCCACTGTCGCAAGCGCTGCATCAACCTTAGCCAAAAGATCAGCAAACAGATCGTCCATATCCCGTTTTCCCAGTCCCGCCTTTTGCCCTGTCTGATAGAAATGCCGGGGCTGGATTTCCTTCAGGCGGTAATGGCGACGGTCTCCCACGGCCATGGCAAGTTTCACCTTATGATCCGACAAGGCGGGATACGGCGCGGCAGACATCACATCATACAATGGCGTAAGCTTATATCCGCCCGGCGTAAGCAATATCGAGAAATTTTTCGCATGCCCGTCAATGGCGGCCAGCAGCCAGAAGACGATCTGGGCCTTCATGAAGCTCAAGCGGTCCTCGCGCGGTGAGGCCGCCCCATTCAAAAACGCCAGAACATCGACGATTCCCGGTCCGCCATCGCTCTCATATTTGCGCAAAAGCGGCACGCCCAGCGCCTGGCAAATATCCTCCTGCGGCAGACGGTAAAGAACGCCGTCCTGCCATTGCCGGTCGAAACGCTCGACCACGATCACCGGATTGCCATCATAGTGATGGACGTCCGCCCTGGCGGTCTCCAAGCCGAGAGCACGGCAAAACGCCAGGCATACCCATTCATTCCATGGCGTGTCGGAAAAATCCGCGCCATGCGGTCCTCGCTTGATTGCCGGTTTGAAAATGTGGGAGGTCGGCGTGGTGCCCAGGGGGATTTGCCACTGCCCCTCCGCCCATAAAAACGCTGTTTTTTCCTGCACGCCCGCAATGGAAATCCGAAAATCCTCCTCATCAGCCGACATGCCAAGGGGGGATGCGCCCAAAGAGGCCACGCGGCGGGCAATCTCCTCGTCACTCACGGGGCGATAGGTCATCCGGGCGGGATCACCCGGATCAAGCCCTTCGGGCACAAAACGCAGCGCACCCACACAATCCCGCCCGATCACGGCCAGAAGGTCAAAGGTTCCGGCGCTTTCTGCCCGCTCACGGGCCGCTATCTTGTCCCTGAGCGCCTGATCGTCGGGTAAAAGCCCGTCAAAATAGCTATGGACCTGATCCCCTGACCAGGTCCGGTCAGAAAGCGGCATCGACAGGGAGACGGGAAAGGCGCGCGTTAAGGCCAGCCACTGCGGATCATAGCGAAACGAGAGCGCTCCGCTTGGTGCACGGGCATAAAGGCCGACCCTGCTAGCGCCGACATAAACCTCCAATGTGCGTCCTTTACGTTTGCGTCCCATATCAATACGCCGTAGGATCGAAAGCGGCCTTGCGGCGCGGCACGACGGACAAATCCATATCCAGCGCCGCCAGAACCTTGATGAGCGTATCCAGCTTGGCGCTAACCGCACCGTTTTCCAGATCGGAAATCAGGGCCTGGCGCACAGAGGCTTTGCGCGCCAGATCGACCTGCCGCATCTCCTGCTTCAGGCGTTCCTGCCGGATGATCTCTCCCAGCGCCTTATTGTTGCGGATGATCATGTTCATAGGTCTTTCCACTGTATACGATAGAACGTATAAATAATTAATATACGATTGTCCGTATATTGTCAATATATTCGATTCCCCGTATAGATGCTGTCGCACAGGCGCGTACAGACTCGATGCTTGCCCTGTTCCCCCATATGTCAGAATAGTTGTCGCCTCATTAGAGAATCATGAAGTAGAGGGGCAAAGAGAAATGCTGCAATGCAAAAACGCTATACAGAAGAATTCAGTGAGTTAGTGGTTAAGCAAATGATGGCTGTTCAAGTCGATGCCAAAAAGGCTGTTTCATAGCTCGCATACTCATGCAATATAGTGATAAATGAAACGAGTCCAGAATTGAATACAAATGCATGCTCCCTATAAGTCCGCTCAGGTCATTTGCCGTCCCATTTACGTTATATTCCTGATAACCAGGTCATTTGGTTCTGGCAACTATTAATCACTTATTATGCCTAATTGCCAATGCCGTTATGTGTTTCTCTATCCGTTTAATAAGGTCACTTGGAAGACCATAATTCAATTTATGGCTACTCCATACATCAAGGGCTGCATCAACCGTTTCCTTCACCGCGCTTAAAACCAAGTGTTCAGGCAGACCAGCCTTCTTGGTCAGCGCCCTGAAATGCTCCAGAGTAATAGCGCTCATATTTTTCTCACCCGACAGGTTGAGCGCCAGCTTGTCACCCGGAATATAGGGAACCGTCGAGACAAAATCATAGGCCGGAGCTAATTTCGGGTTACGCCCGTCCGGGTATATGAAAGACCAGTTTTTCAGATGCATATCCCCGTTGCCGATTATAATGGTAAAAACCTGCCGCCGGATAAAATCAACCAGCCCGTCCTCCCCGGTCAGTGTCCAGACCATATTCGCAATATTGGCTGTCCCGACGCCCTCATATTTGTCCTGTGGAAAAACATTATAGACCTGCGCGAAATCCTCGATATGAATCCGGCGTTTTCCTTCCCGGTCAAAGCGCTTGACAGCCAGAGCGGTTTTCCCTGATAAAACGCCAAGTTCAGGCAATCCGGCTATTTCATCCAGGGGGACCAGCTTTGCCTCAGAAACGGGAATCCCAATCTCTCC
>JASFJX010000296.1:0-5416 GCA_050119385.1 Candidatus Thiodiazotropha sp.
AGGGCGCAATTCGTCGAGTCAAAGCCTTTGACTAAGAGAAGAACAAAAGCTGGCAACGAGGTGAGTGTGCTGTATTACGTAGTTATCAACTTGTTGTAGTTGATAATAACAGATGTCGAAATAAAGCCCGGAATTGAAACATTTTACGGCTGTCGCGTGATTTCGGTCCCGTGATTTCTTGATTGAGCCGATGTCGTACAAGGAGCGTATTAGTGAGAAGAATCTATAGGATCGAAAATCCTTGCCTGGGGTGCTGCTTGTTAGCAGAACCCAACTTCATGGCAAAAGGAAAATGCCTGATGGCTCTTTATGGGGCGGAAGTAGAAGCAATATACATTAAGGATTTGGCTAGTCGATGAAAGGATCGCACTGGCCTCTAACTCAGTTTGCTCAGCGTTATGTGCCCTTTCTTGTACTGGGGTTGATTGCGGTCGTCATGTTGGGTGCTAATCCCATGGCCGGGGAAACCATCGCGCCCTTCGATCTTCTAGTCCAGTTTCAAGGTTGGAAAAACACAGGGATCAAAAGTCCGCGTAAGCACTTTAAGCACTCAGATGTGCTAGATTCCAAGCTGCCAGCCTGGCGCTATGCCCGGGAAAGACTGCGCCAGGGAGAGCTGCCTCTATGGAATCCCCACGTGCTTGGAGGAAATCCTCTCTTACTATTAATTACCCGTTCGATTATAACCCCGGCATTTGCTGCGTACGCCTTATTTGATAATGAGGCTGTCGGTTTGTATGCCTCGGCATTGGTGAATCTGCTCATCATCTCTTTCGGGGGCTATTTACTGTTTTTCAGCTTGACAGGGAATCGTCTGGCTTCTTTGCTGGGCGCGGTCGCCTTCAGCTATTCCGGTTTTATTACCTCTTGGTTCCTTTGGCCTCATGTGAATACCAGCGTCTGGATTCCGTGGATGCTCTACTTTGCTGTGTGCGTTGTGCAGACTGGCGATGCCAAATATGTTCCCTGGTTGGCCATTGCTTCGACACTGATGATTCTGGGCGGGTTCCCAACGGTGGCCGTATATGGCTATATCGCCTTGTTGCTGCTGTTTATCAGTTGGTCACTGTTTTCACGGAATTCATATCGGTTGATTATGACAAGAGTGGCATTAGGTGGGGCGGGAATACTCCTGTCATTAATGATGGCCATGCTGTTTATCTATTGCCTGGACGAGTCATTGGGACTCGTTGATCTGAGCTATCGCCGAGGAGGCAGTGCATTTCGTAAGGCTCAGGATTTTCTGCTCTATATTCAGCCGTTAAGGGAGGGTAAGTTAACCCTGGGTAGGACTGGATATGTTGGTCTGCTGCCACTGATACTGTTTATTCCGGCTCTTTGGCTCACCTGGAGGAGTCGTAACGAATGGAAATATGCCTGGGGCTTGTTACTGGTTTTGGTGATTGCTCCATTAGCCTTTGCATGGATTCCGATGGATTACATCAGGCAGATCCCTCTGATTGGGACTAGCATGATAAGCAGGTTGATTCTGATTATTGGGCTTGGTTTCTCTCTACTCAGTGTGTTGGTTCTCTCCGCTGCTCATCAGCATTTTGGCAAGAATGCCCCTGGATGGGCCACTGTGGTTTTATTGTTCCTGTTAGCTTTTCAGGTGGTTGATCAGCGTCGGGTGTTTCAATCCCTGGTTGGCCATGTAAAAGCCGAAACTATCTATCCGCGCACTGCGACGATCGACTATGCTAGGGACAACATTGACCCGCTTCAAAACGTGATACCCGACCGGGGTTATCTTTTCTCAGGCGCAGTTTCGGCATACGGCCTGTCTGAGTGGTTTGCCCATGGTTTTCATACTCCGGCAGAAAAGCAGCTACTTGAGAGGGTCGTCAATAGGCCATTTCTCACACCTACGGCAGCAGGATTTTTGTGCAGTCAGGTTAATTTTAGAAATGCGAAACTTCTGGCCTATCTTGGCGCAAGGTATGTGCTCTGTTCTAGGGGGACCAAACAGGGGAAAACGTTTGAGCAAAAACCCGTATTTGATACGGTTGATGCAAGGCAAGGTGATGATGGTGGATTGAGTTTGTTGCGGGACAGGGTTATTCAGTTCGCCGAAGTGCATCAACAGGTCTTTTTTGATGAACTGGAATTAGCCTTGGTAACGTACAATGCTGAGAATGCGACTGGTGTTAGATTGAAGCTGTGGACGGGGTCGAAACCTCTAACCGAGTCAGCGCCATGTTCTTTCCGACGTGAATCAGAGGGAGCATACTTGAGATGTAGTTTCCCAAGCCTGGTTATGCTTAACAAGGGACGCTATGAGCTGGAGGTCATGGTAGAGGAGGAAAATCCACCTGCTTCTCTTGTTGCGGTAGTTCATCCTACGAATTCTCCACTGCTCTGGCTGAAAGTAGGTAACACAGTAAGTAAAAGAGTGCTAGGCTTGCGCGGATACAGACTGAGAAATGCCCTTGACTATCAGGCAGTATTGAATGGTGATCATTATTCGTATACTGTGCATAAGCTGGAACCTGGGGTGGTTCTTGTGGAAAACAGGCTAGTCAAAGGTAGTGCTTATTTCGTATCATCCCTTAGTGGTATGCCTGCTGCCCGTTACGATCAGTTAATGCTGCGTAATTATAGCGATACCTCGATGCAGTTTGAGTATCTTGGGGATAAACCCGGATGGGTGGTCATCCCCGTCAGGATGTATCCCGGTTGGTTTTTCCTGGTTAATGGAAAAAAGGTACAGCCGACACTCTTCGAAGAGGTGATGCCAGCAGTGCCCGTAAGTGGTAAAGGCAGTATTGATTTCATATATTCGCCGGTACACTATTCAGTCCCCGCGGTGATTTCTATTCTTGGTGTGCTGCTTAGTTTAGTGTTTTTAATCAAAGCACAATCAATAAATCGTTGGTTAGCGGATTATTAAAATCGATAGTTTATCTACTAGTTTATATGGAAAAATTCAAGCCAGGAAAGATTATCCCCCCTTTCCCAAAGGGAGCAGGGGGGGGGATTTTCGGCTATTGAGAAGAACAGAAAAATCAATCCGGATACAGTCCTGCTTGGCGGAGTTGCTCGATGACGATGGCGCTGCGAACGAGGAAAAACTCAGAACGAATCATGTTCAGTGTGGGTGTCCAGTCATCATTCTTTGTACGTGGTCCCTCCGTTAACGAAGTTCGCGCATCTCCCCAGCGAGCGGATTCAGCCACAATCGCCAAATCAATTTCGCTTGCACGCGCATCGAACAGTGCAGTCGCCGCGCTGGGTGTCATGACACCGCTTTCTAATAAGGCCTTCGCCCGAACGCCAAAACGCGTGCGATAGTTCGCGTTTGCAGTGAGTTTTTCATGTAGCCACTGGGGGTGAAAATAATATACGTCGGACACCAACATCGGCTTGGAGCCGCTTTGAATGTTCACACGGTCTTCGTTTACCCCATCAGTGGTTCCATCGGGTACTACGCGTAAGCTGTGCTCGCTGTCGTGAGCGAAAAAGACAAACCCTTGATCGTTACTGCTGCGGTTGGTCAAAGCAAAGAAATTGTTGGGCAGCATGTTGTCGTGGTACTTAGTCACCGGCGCATCGAAGTTGCCGGTGTAAAAAATGACGAGCATGTAGTCGATGAGGTTGTCAATATCCACATGAACCTTCATGGACAGATCCCGTACTCCGGTCGCGTCTTTCCCTTCCAACGCGTAATAGGAGGCATCATCCGCAAACCCTGCCTGACAAGCCTCCCATAACGCCTGCCAAGCGTCGATAGTACCATCCGAAACCTCAATCTGAATTTCGCCTTGATAAACTTTATTGGACTTAATAATGTCAAAGTCTGCTTTCTTACCTCCCAAATAACTCTTGGCAAAATCTGCATCGACTCGTTCCTGCGACTGGAACAATCCCCAATAGACACCATTTAAGTACAAATGATAGTAGCGGCTCCGAGTGTACGGCTGTAACAGTTCCCGCTGCATATCCCGCGAAAACACATCGCGGTTCATGGTGGCGATTTCTCCGTCCAGGAAGCTCCACGCATAGTTATTACTGGTGCGAAAATCAATCCTGTCAAACTCCTCAGCACCTTCGTCGCCAAAAATCGGGTGATGCACTTTATCAACCCCGTACATATCTCTGAAGTAGCATTTAAACGCATGCTTGGGGTTATCGTCTTTGCGACTGTACCCGCCGCGGATGCGGATACCCGCGTTCGCCTGAAACGGATAAGCCTCACCTGGATGGATGATTTCTACCGATCCGGCCCTTTCCCATGCATGCTTGGCACCGAGCGGATCACTATCTTCACTTTTCATCGTCGCATTGACGAAAATGCCGTATTGCGTGTCGAACAGATAATCCAAATCCGTGACTAAGGAGACGCTTGGAATATCGACCATGGCGTCATTTATAACGTCACTGTACGCTGGGTCACCCGTCACATCCGGATCCATGCCGTAGTCGATCCATTGGCCATTATTAACCATCTCAGATGTGCCGGGTTGTGGCCAATTACCACCGGGCCATACGCCGTCCGGCGACAGCTCCACAACACGTTCCGGAAAAATGTAGGTGTGTGTGCTGATCTTGTTGGGCGCAGGTAAATCATCATGCGGCATGGCGCGGATAACAACCCCCGGCGCCATGTATCGATTGGTGGTATCCGCCGGGTCGATCGTGATAGTCAGCGGCAACACAGCGGTCAACGCGGTGGGCGAACGCATGGGGTTGCTGGCATCCATCGTATAAACCACCTCTACCGCAGTCGGATGAGAGATGGTTAGATCAAACACATCTGAGTACAGGCCGCGACGATGACTGAAGATCAATCCTGACTCGGAATGATCAGGATTCGTGCTGGTATCAGTGTCCGTGCCAGTGTCCGTGTCTGTGCCTGTACCAGTGTCCGTGTCTGTACCAGTATCCGGGTCTGTACCAGTGTCCGTGTCTGTACCAGTATCCGGGTCTGTACCAGTGTCCGTGTCTGTACCAGTATCCGGGTCTGTACCAGTGTCCGTGTCTGTGCCGGTGTCCGGGTCTGTGCCGGTGTCCGGGTCTGTGCCAGTGTCCGGGTCCGTGCCAGTGTCCGGGTCCGTGCCAGTGTCCGGGTCCGTGCCAGTATCCGGGTCTGTGCCAGTGTCCGTGTCTGTGCCGGTGTCCGGGTCTTTATCGGTACCAGTCGCGGGGTCGAGATCAGCCTGCGGGCCCGCGCATCGCTGGACGAGTTCAGGAACACTCTCGGCCGTATCCAGCGTATAGGTGTAAGGAGGATCGGTCCAGGGATCAGGGGCACCGCTCGTATTACTGCCGGTGTCTTGCTTGCCACTGATATTGTCGTAAATATTGCCCTGGGCTGTGATTGTCGAAGGATTGGTATCCTGGAACCGGTGAGGATCTTTCACGTCCTTGAAGTAGTTGTTTTCAATAAGCAACGAGGCATAGGATCCCGATCCGATGC
>JASFJX010000297.1:0-5391 GCA_050119385.1 Candidatus Thiodiazotropha sp.
GGCATCCTTTCGACGGTATAACTCTGCCTGATGCGGATGCCTCCGAGGCCTATAGCTGGTGCAAAGCGCCAAGGCTGGATGGCCGGGTGGTGGAGGTCGGCGCCCTGGCGCGCCAACAGGTAGACGGTCAGCCCCTGATCAGAGCCCTGATTGCCGAGAGTGGCGGCAATGTGCGTAATCGGGTTATCGCGCGTCTGTTGGAGATTGCCCGGGTGGTGGTGCTGATGGAGACCTGGGTCAGGGATATTGAACCCGGGGAGGCCATCTGCAATCACAAATCCTTCCCCAAGGAGGCTCAGGGATTCGGCCTGGTCGAGGCGGCTCGGGGTAGCCTGGGCCATTGGATCAAGGTCAAAAAGGGTCGTATCCTCAACTACCAGATCATTGCCCCCACCACTTGGAATTTCTCACCTCGTGATCGCGATGGACAACCTGGGCCACTGGAACTTGCATTGGTGGATGCGCCGCTTAGAGCTGGGGAGAAGGATCCTGTGTCGGTGCAGCACATCGTCAGATCCTTTGATCCCTGCATGGTCTGCACGGTGCATTAGCAACACTATTTTTTCTCTTGGCTATCTTCTGATTCTGCGGGTTCATCAAGATATTATCCTGATTTTTACAAAATATTCTTTGGTGTTTGTTTAGTGCCGTTGACATATCAACTTTCTTACTAAAGATTGGTTCTTGACGGTCGCTAAGCTAACGGATAGCTCTTGACTGCTTCGCACAATGCATCCAGAGCGAGCCCGACTGCCAACAACAATCAATAGAGCGAACCATAATAAATTGTGCGAAACCATCAAAGTCACATATGAACATTGAGCTTGATGATATTTGGGTGGATACGATAAAAAGACTCAATAATATCCGACCTCAGGACAAGCGCCGCCTATACCGAATAGCAATGGTAGGTACAGTAGGCGCCAGCTATCTACTTGATACAATCCTGCTGACTCTGTTTGTTCTAACCGGAACAATTCAAACTATTGCACCGGTTTGTATCGGTTTAGCAGGTCTGGGTCATGTGGTGTTATTCAGTACTTTACACTGGACTGGGTTCAGCGAACAGTTTAAAAATTGCCATATGACGATCTGGCAGATGACCTATGGTATTGGTGTGCAGATGATAGGTATACTGCTGGCGCCCCAGATCACACCCTACTTCCTGGCCATCATATTCGTGATCTTTGCTTATGGCACATTACGTATCAGCTTCCGCGAAGCACTACTTGCCTGGTTATTTGCTTGCATCGCCATCGCCCTGACCATTCACTTCAAAAATGATGTCAGGCTGACTCTACCGAGTCCCAGTACTATGGAGTACCTTCTGGTCTCGGTCAGCTTCTCTTTGATTCTTTTTCGGGCCATCGTACTCGGCTACTATGCATCGGTATTGCGACAGCGCATCTATGACATCAGCCGCATATTCCAAAACGACGCTTTACATGACGAATTAACCGGAATCCACAACCGGCGAGCGTTAATCGACATTCTCGCAGATCAGTTTAGTTTGTACATGCGTAAGGGAATTCCCTGTTGCTTTGCGATGATAGATATCGACCATTTCAAGCGTATCAATGATAACTTTGGGCATGCGATGGGTGATGAGATACTTAAAACCTTTGCCAAAAAACTTAGCGATCGGATCCGTGAATCGGACAAACTGGTGCGCTATGGTGGCGAGGAGTTCCTCCTCATAATGGCAGCTACCCGCCTGGACGAAGCAGAAAGAATGGCACAACGCCTTCGTAAAGAGATAACCCAAACTCAATGGAACGCATTACCCGACGGATATACAATCACTGTTTCTATCGGTCTTACTGAACTAATGCAGCATGACCACGCCAACGATACGCTAACACGTGCCGATAATGCCCTTTATGAAGCCAAAGGTGGTGGCAGAAATAGAGTAGTGATCTACAGCTATAAGCCGTCATCTGATGCAGAAAAGGTTTCATAACATTAGCCGATACCGCCATCTCATAGGGTTAAACAGGGAAAAAACCGGGTCAGAGAGAAAATATTCGAAGTAATTGCTCTCTGCCCCGGTTTATGCTGTTTTCTGTGAGCAGGTTTTCTCACCAGTTATGCCTTCAGTCAAACCAAAAGCAGTCTATAATATAAGGTAAGTTGATTACAGGCTTTTGCTTTGATTGTGACAGTTGTTTGGGTGTTAGGAATTAAAGGCATATCGAAACATACGGCTGATGCCTAAGTCATCAGTATGAATCAGTACCTGACATGACCGCTTATCTCTACACGAGCGAGGTCGGCACAGTTCTCAGCACGGCGGTTATCCGCTATTTTACCATGCCTGTCAGGTCTGCATGAATCTGTGATATGGATCAAGAACGCATTATTTCAATACTCTACGACATATCTCTAGTGATCAGTGATGCCGATCATGTCAAATCATTGCTGACTAACGTGCTTCAACGATTGATCTTTCATACCGGCTACCACTGTGGCATGGTGTTGCAGCAGGAAGCGCAGGAGAATGCAGTCGATAGGGAGCGGAGCCTATGGTTGCAGGCCTGTGTAGGCGATCATCGGCTGCATCATTGGATCGGCAAGCAGATCAATATTCCCTACTCGCTGGTCGACAGTGATACGAACCGTCTCGATCCACAGCTGCTATACGGTTTGCCGTTTAAACAGAACTATTACCAAAATCTGCTGCAGCTGCCGATACCGGAATATGGTTTTATACTGTTGTTGTCGCCGGTAGAGCAAACCTCTTCACTCTCTTTGCAGGAGATCTTTAAACCAGTGCTGGCAAACTTCGCCAAGACTATTAGGCTGTGTCAACGCAACGAGGACTTTACCCGTCACATCATCGCCGATAGCGTTGATGCGCGAGAAGACAATCAACATTTTCGCCATGCGATGGACAGTTTGCAGGATGCCATCTATCTGATTGATCCGGTAAGCATGCGCTTTATCGATTTTAACCAGTTGGCTTGGCGGGTGTTGAACTACACCCCTGAGGAGCTGTATCAGCTGGGACCCCGCAATATCAATACAGATCTCAGTATCGCAGAGCTGCAAGCCCTGTTTCAAAGAACCATCGATACCGGCGTCGGTGTCCGTTTCAACACTATTCATCAACGAAAGGATGGTTTCCAACTTCCGGTTGAGGTGCATCTTAATGCCCTGCAACAAGAGGGGCGTCAGCCAATTGTTATTGCCGTGGTTCGCGACATCACCGAGCGCAAGCGATACCAGGAGGCGCTGTTCAACGAAAAGGAGCGTGCCTTGGTTACCTTGCAGACGATTGGTGATGCGGTGATCACCACCGACAGGGAGGGTCTTATCGAGCATATGAATCCGGTGGCAGAGAAATTAACAGGTTATTTTGTTGGTGAAGTGGTTGGCTCTACCCTTGATACGGTCTTTCAGGTTATTGACGAAATCACCCGGCAAAAGGCTGAGAATCCTGTCGAGGCTTGTCTCTCACGTGGTGAGCTAGTCTCCCTCTCCAGACATAGCCTGCTGATCGCCCGCGACGGCAGTGAGGTTGTGATCAAAATTTCGGCGGCACCAGTACGCAAGCGCGATGGTAGTGTGATCGGTGTGGTGATCGTCTTTAACGATGTCACACGCTCCCGTGAGCTGGCTCAGAAGCTCTCCTGGCAGGCGAGCCACGACAGCGTGACCGGGCTGGTTAACCGGGCGGAGTTTGAACATCGTCTGAAGCAACTGGTTGAGCAGGCGCGCAAGGTGCATAACCAGCATGCCCTGCTTTACCTCGATCTCGATCAGTTCAAGGTTATAAATGATACCTCCGGGCATGTGGCGGGAGATGAACTGCTTAAGCAGCTCGCGGTGCTGATGCTCAGTCTGCTGCGCGACAGCGACACCCTGGCGCGGCTGGGGGGCGATGAATTCGGTGTGTTGCTTGCCAACTGCGATCAGGAACACGCCCTGTGTGTGGCCAATTCGTTACGTGAGCGAATCAAGGAGTATCGTTTTATTTGGTACGAACAACTGTTTGAAGTGGGTGTCAGTATCGGCATCGTGGAGATCAAGGCGGATCACAACGATATCTCTCTGCTGCTTAGTCATGCGGACATCGCTTGTTACGCCGCCAAGGACGGTGGACGCAACAGGGTGCATGTGTTCCAGCCTGACGACGATGTATTGATACAGCGCCGTAGTGAAATGCTCTGGCTATCAAAGATCAACGATGCGATGGAACAGTGTCGGCTTGAGCTTTTTGGTCAGGCTATCGTTGCATTGCCGTCAAAAGCGACGGGTCGTGTTTGGCTCGAAACCTTGCTGCGCATGCGCGATGAACAGGGTCACCTTGTGTCGCCCGGCGCCTTCATCCCCGCGGCGGAACGATACAATCTGATGCCTGCGGTCGATCGTTGGGTGATCAGCAATGCCTTCGCTCTTTTAGCACATGACAAGCGAGGGGAGGATAAGGCGGTGAGCCGTCTTTCGATCAACCTTTCGGGTGCCTCGATCAATCAGGAGGACACCAGCGCCTATATCCTGCAGCAGCTCGATACCTTTCAGCTTGATCCTACGCGCATCTGTTTCGAGATCACCGAGACTGTGGCCATCTCCAACCTGACTCGCGCCTATCGGCTAATTCATGACTTGAAGGCAGTGGGTTTCTGTTTCGCCTTGGATGATTTCGGTTCCGGAGTCAGCTCTTTTAAATACCTGAAGAACCTGCCGGTCGATTATCTTAAGATCGACGGTAGTTTCGTGCGCGATATGCTGACCGATAAGGTGGACGAGGCGATGGTGGAGATGATCAATCAGATCGGTCATGTGATGGGCATAAAGACCATTGCTGAATATGTTGAGAGCGATGAAATTCTGCAATTATTGACCGGAAAGGGTGTAGATTTCGCCCAGGGTTTCCATTTGCATCGTCCCACACCCATGAGGTCGCTCATCACCGGTTACATGCAAGTGGTGTAGTCGCTCCAGGCTGTTTCGATATCCCCCTACAAATAGCTTCTTAAGGGTAATAACCGTGTATTACTCAGAGGTAGATAGGGTTTAGGTAAGGTCAGGTAGGCCGTGGGGGAAAGAGGGAAGTGGTGTCTAACGACCTGAATCTAAGGGAACCTCTGAATTAATTAGAGGTTCCCTTGGTTGATTACAGAAATTTACTTTTTGATTCGGATTTCCTTGACCCGTTGTTCAGAGGAATGATCACTCAATATCTATCTCCGTTTCGTTCACATAGACCAAGCAGCCTGAGGTCTCACAAGTTATGTTGCTGTTGGTGCTGTCACTATTGGTCAATGAGGTCAGATACGAAGTCCCCGTTACCACCCATTCACTGTCGGCATCCAAGGTTAAGGTGACACTTGAGCCGGTGTTATCAGCGTTGATCGCGCCGATCAGTGTTGATGCGCCGTTATCGCTAGA
>JASFJX010000298.1:0-5387 GCA_050119385.1 Candidatus Thiodiazotropha sp.
GAGCCTTCATAAATCACCACATTGTCACGTAGCACACGTATCGGATTATTGCGCTTCACGGTACCTTCGATAACCATGCAACCGGCAATCGCACCAAGCTTGGAGTTGCGAAATACATCGCGCACCTCGGCCAGACCGATAATCTCCTCGCGGATTTCCGGCGAGAGCATACCCGAGATGGCCTTTTTAACATCATCGATAATCTCGTAGATGATGCTGTAGTAGCGCATGTCGATGCCTTGCTCTTCAACCACCCTGCGCGCACCTGCGTCGCCACGTACGTTAAAGCCAATAATGATGGCATTCGAGGTCACCGCCAGGTTGGCGTCGGATTCGTTGATTCCACCAACACCCGATGCGACCACAGCCACCTTCACTTCGTCTGTGGATGTCTTGGTCAGGGCCTCTTTCAATGCCTCGACACTGCCCTGAACATCAGCCTTGACGATCACATTCAATGTCTGGGTTTCACCCTCCGCCATCTGGGTGAACATCTCGTCCAGTTTAGCCGCCTTCTGTGCCGCCAGACGGGTATCCCGTTGTTTGTCATGGCGCAATTCGGCGATCTCACGGGCGCGTCGTTCATCGCTGACCACGCGTACATCATCACCCGCTTCCGGGGTGCCGGAGAGACCAAGCACCACCACGGGTATGGAAGGGCCGGCGGTCTTGATGGCACGCCCGTTCTCATCGAACATCGCACGCACGCGGCCATACTCCTTGCCGGATACGATAACATCGCCCCGCTTCAAGGTACCCGACTGTACCAATACGGTTGCGACCGGCCCCCTGCCCTTGTCCAGAGAGGACTCGACGATCGATCCCGTGGCATGACCATCCGGTACTGCTTTCAATTCCAACACCTCGGCCTGCAGCAGAATCGCATCGAGCAGTTCATCGATACCCTCACCTGTTTTGGCGGAGACCTTGACGAACATGGTGTCACCCCCCCACTCCTCGGGAATAACCTCTTCCTGGGAGAGCTCCTGGGTAACACGATCGGGATTCGCCTCCTCTTTATCGATCTTGTTGATCGCGACAATCAACGGCACCTCAGCCGCCTTGGCATGCTGTATCGCCTCCTTGGTCTGTGGCATGACACCATCGTCGGCGGAGACAACCAGGATGACGATATCGGTCACCTTGGCGCCGCGGGCTCGCATTGCGGTAAAGGCGGCGTGTCCCGGAGTATCCAGAAAAGAGACGGTGCCCTTATCGGTATCCACATGATAGGCACCGATGTGCTGGGTAATTCCACCCGCTTCACCCGCCGCCACCCGGCTGGTGCGAATATAGTCGAGCAGTGAGGTCTTGCCGTGATCGACGTGCCCCATAATCGTCACCACTGGCGGTCGAGTCAGAGCCTCTCCGGCTTCCTCAGACTCCTCCATGCCCAACAGATCGGCTTCAACATCCTCATCACGCAGAAGTACCGGCACATGCCCCATCTCCTCGACCACCAAAATCGCCGTATCGCGATCCAATGGCTGATTGATGGTTACCATCATGCCCATTTTCATCAATACCTTGATAACCTCAGCGGCCTTGATGGACATCCGCTGGGCCAGGTCAGCCACTGTGATGTTCTCAGGCACCTTGACTTCACGCACCACCGGACTGGTAGGACGTTGAAAACCGTGTTGGGACTCACTGGCAGCGGCCGCTGTGGACTTGCGTTGTTTGGCTGGTTTTTTCTTGCGTCGTCCCTTGGCGCTATCCGCCACATGCAGTTCTTTACGCTCCAAGCGCTGCTCACTCTCTAATTCCATATCCTCACGTTTTGTCTCTTTACGACCCTTCTTACCACGTCCACCCTCTGGCTTAGTGGCTGGCTTCTCTTCTAACTCTGGCTTAGTGACTGGCTTCTCTTCTACCTGCTTCTCTTCTACGATTTCAGGCTCTTTCGCCTTGAGCGATTCCGCTTCTTCAGCCGCCTTGCGTGCAGCCTCTTCTTCAGCGGCCTTACGTGCAGCCTCAGCCTCAGCCTCAGCCTCAGCCTTAGCCTTAGCTTCAGCCTCAGCCTCTTCTTCAGCCCTCTTCCTGGCCGCCTCCTCTTCTGCCCTTTTCGCCGCCTCGGCAGCCTTTCGCGCTTCGATCTCAGCCTCAATCGCCGCCCTTGCCTTAGCCTGCTCATCGAGAGCCTTGAGCGCCTCTTCCGCCTCTTTCGCCTTGCGTTCGTCACATTCAACAGCGGCACGCTTGACATAAGTGCGCTTCTTGCGCACTTCCACACTGACCGTCTTGGCGGGAGCTGTGGATGCACGGCTTATGGTACTGCGTGAAGCTGTGGGCTGACGTAGTTCACTGACGGTTTTGCGCCGAAGAGTGACCTTGCTAGGTGTTGTAACACCGGCACTCTTTTTCTTGCCGTGACTCTCGCGCAGATAGTGCAACAGTTTGGCCTTCTCCTCATCGGAGATCCTGTCGTCAGGTGTTTTGGCCTGGATACCGGCATCCTCCAGCTGTTCCATCAAGCGATCGGCAGGAATACCAACGACATTTGCAAGTTGTGCTACCGTTACTTCACTCATACATCAGGCCTCTTGAATTTGCCTTATCCATCTATCTATTTGTTATACCTTCATACCAGACTCACATGCAGCGCAGGGAAATACAATTACCTACTTTGCCTCTTCAAACCAGGGCGCCCGGGCTGTCATGATCAGCTTACCGGCACGCTCTTCATCCATCCCATCTATCTCCATCAAGTCATCGATGGATTGTTCCGCAAGATCCTCCATTGTCACCACACCACGACCGGCAAGTGTGAAAGCAAGCTGTCTATCCATACCTTGCATGGACAACAGATCCTCAGCAGGTTCACGGAACGCCTCTTCGTTGGCGATAGCTCGCGTCAGTAGAAAATCCTTCGCCCGGTTACGCAGTTCGTTAATCAGATCCTCATCAAAGTCTTCGATGGTGAGCATCTCCTCAATCGGGACATAGGCGACTTCATCAACACTGGTAAACCCTTCCTGAACCAGGATTGCAGCGACATCATCGTCAACATCCAGCTGTTCCATGAAGGCTTCTACAAAACCCTTGGTTTCCGATTCACTCTTTTCCGCCGCCTGGGCCTCGTCCATGACGTTTAATTCCCAACCGGTCAATTGACTGGCCAGACGTACGTTCTGCCCACCGCGGCCGATCGCTTGGGAGAGGTTCTCTTCACTCACCGCCACGTCCATGGTGTGGGTATCCTCATCCACAACAATAGAGACCACGTCCGCCGGTGACATGGCATTGATCACATACTGCGCAGGATTGTCATTCCATAAAATGATGTCGACACGTTCACCGTTGAGCTCGTTGGATACCGCCTGTACCCTGGAACCCCGCATACCGACACAGGCACCTACAGGATCGATACGCTGATCGTGGGCCTTGACCGCAATCTTGGCACGCAGACCAGGATCCCTGGCGGCGCTCTTGATTTCGATTAGACCCTCACCCACTTCCGGCACCTCGAGTTTGAACAGCTCGATTAACAGCTCCGGCATAGTACGGCTGATAAAGAGCTGCGGTCCACGAGGTTCGGAGCGAATTTCATATAAGTAGCCGCGGATACGGTCACCTACCCGGATCGACTCCTTTGGAATCATATGTTCACGTCCGATAAAGGCCTCTGCATTGCCGCCGAGATCGAGGAAGATATTACCTCGGTCGATACGCTTAACAACACCGGTGACCAGTTCCCCCTCACGCCCTTTATAGGCCTCTACCACTTTCGCCCGCTCGGCCTCTCGTACCTTCTGCACGATCACCTGCTTGGCGGCTTGCGCAGCGATACGGCCAAACTCAATGGATTCGATAGGCTCCTCGATGAAATCGCCGATCTGGATATCGGGATTATCTTCTCTTGCCACATCCAGGATAATCTGGCGCAGCGGTGCATCCGGCTCATCTTCCGAATAAGCCTCTACCACCTCCCAACGACGAAAGGTATCGTAGTCACCCGTGGCTCTGTCAATCGCCACACGCACCAGAATATCATCGCCATTGCGCTTGCGCGTAGCGGATGCAAGAGCAGCCTCAATGGCTTCAAAGATGATCTTCTTTTCGACATCTTTCTCATTGGAAACCGCATCTACGACCAGCAATATCTCTTTACTCATCAATTGTTTCCCAATCTAAATATCCGGTATCAACCGTGCTGAATCGATCAATTCGATCGCTATCCCATGGATAGTCCCTTCTTCCTCGATCAACACCTGATTCTCAGCTACGCCCCGAAGTACACCCGTAAAACGGTGACGACCCTCAATCTTGGTGTGGGTCTTCACCCGCACCTTGCTACCCTCGAATCGCTCAAAATGCTCCCGTTCAAACAGGGGCCGATCCAAACCTGGTGAAGAGACCTCCAGCTGGTAGGGCTCCTTTATCGGATCCTCCACATCCAACACGCCGCTGATCTGATGACTGACCTGTACGCAGTCATCGAGACCTATACCATCGGCATGATCGATATAGACCCGTAGCAGGGCGCCGCCCTTGCCCTGTCCCGTCAACTCCATGCCGACCAGCTCGTAGCCTAGCAGCTCGACTTCTGCACGGACCAGGGTTTTCAACTTTTCCGGAGCCGATCGCATTTCTTCACCGCAATAAAAAAATGGGCTCACGGCCCATCACAGTTGTCTTCGTGATATACGACAACTGGCTGGATTCAAACATCCGCCAGGGTCTTTGGCCGTACGCTCGAAAACAAAAAAACCCCGCTGTCGGGGGTTTTATTATAGTCACTGCGGCTGCTCGAGGCGTTTCAGGGCCGATGCACGTCCGCAAATTCGACGCGAAGAATAGCACAGGCCGCAAGCCTTAGCAATTATTAAACCGGCGGCCCAAACAGAGTGCTTAGCGGACTATTGGGGCAACCACCCGCCAGTCGCCTGCACCTGCTGACTACTGCCCGGTCGAGTGAGCCAGGCAACCACGGCAAACCTCTCAGCATCATTCTCAGGGAGTTCGGGCCAGGTAAAAATCCACTCCCCCTGCCGAGGCTCTGTTTGTTGGTAGCTCAACACCACAAAGCACTCTTCCAAGGTCCTGCCCCGGTTTTCACCGCCGCCAATCTGGCTGGATAGACCACAACCGAGAATCGAAAAATGGGCCTCAAATTTTATCCCCTCGAGTTGGGGCTGAGGCGAGAATTGGAGTCTGCCCCCTACCCCGGGATCCACCTGCAGCGTTAAACCTAAAAAGATCAGTTGGACAGGGTGAAGTGTGCGTTTGTGGTGGTGCAGGGCAAGGCGCAACGACGCGTAATAGCCTGCTATTGCAAGGAATTGCAACGCCGCCATGCGCCGCCACAAACGTGCAATTCACCCTGTAGCGTGACTCACCCAGTGGGTGAGTATGCCTAGCGGACACTTTTTCTATAAGAACAATAA
>JASFJX010000299.1:0-5378 GCA_050119385.1 Candidatus Thiodiazotropha sp.
AGTTTCCGCCGGAGAAACCATTACCCTGGATGCCTCTACCACAGTCGATCCGGACGGTGACAACCTGACATACAGTTGGTGGCAGTACCACGAGGCGGACAGTGCCGAGGCCGAAGTCACAATCGCTGACAACACCTCGAGTAACGGCGCCAGTTTTGTCGTTCCCGATGAGCCCGGCAAACAGGTTCATATCATCCTCGAAGTGAGCGATGACGGCACTCCGACTCTCAAGGGGTATCAGCGGATAATTTTCGACATTACAGATCAGGATACGGCGCTAGATCCGACGGCAGCGCCTACTGCGGTACCGACAGCGGAGCCCACTGTAGAACCAACAGCAGAGCCCACAGCAGAACCTACTGCAGAGCCCACAGCAGAACCTACTGCGGAGCCCACTGTAGAACCAACAGCGGGACCCACTGCAGAACCGACGACAGCGCCTACTGCGGTGCCAACAGCGGAACCGACTTCTGAACCAACTTCGGAGCCGACGCCGACACCGATATCCATCGATAATCCAGATGTGCTCATGAGCGGTAAGGTTATCAATTTTTCCGGCGATCCCATCAGCGGTGCTACAGTCAGCCTAAAAAATGCTGGCACCTCCACAGCAACGGCCAATGACGGCAGTTTTACGCTTTCCGGTGCATCCAGCCAGGCAAGCCTCGTCTTCAACGATAGTCTGGTCGTGAGCCAAACAGGGTATCTCGATTATCAGACCAAGATGTACAACCAGCCCAAGGCAAGCGACCTGGTAATCAGGATGGCAAGCGTCGATCACCCAGTATATACGCGAGAATTGCTCTATGAAGTGGGTACAGCCGATTTTCCTTCATGCCATGCGTCGTCAATTGTGGACCTGCCGGACGGTACCCTGCTGAGCGTCTATTTCGGCGGCTCCAGAGAGAGCAATGACGATGTTGAGGTCCGCTTAAGTCGTAAAGAACCCGGTATGGCTTGGGAAGCTCCTATAGCTCTCACCGACGCCCCTGATGATGGGCTTTCCGTTGAAAATCCCTCGATATTCCGAGACCGTGAGGGCAAAATATTCGTTTTCTGGAAGAGCACTCACGGCAGCCCCGGTCGCGTGGGCATGATAAAAACATCCACCGATGATGGTAAAACCTGGAGTGAGGCTCGGACTATGTGCGACGGGTGTATCGGCCCGGAAAAGAATAAAGCCGTCCAACTGGAAGACGGTACCATTTTGTGTCCCACCGCCGATAGGAACGGGGCTTTCCCCGGCGGCAAAATCATGGTTGAGAGAAGCACTGATGGCGGGGAGACTTGGGAAGGCCTGCCTGGCGCAGATGATGGTGATGTCAACAATGCTATCCAACCCACCATCCTCTTCCACCCCGATGGCCGCCTCCAAATGTTGACCCGCAATAATGGTTTAATGCCCACGACTTGGTCTAGTGACAATGGGGAGACCTGGTCGACACTTGAAAAAACCGTTCTGCCCGCCAATGGGTCGGGTATCGACGCTGTTACACTTCGCGACGGCCGCCACTTTCTCGTCTACAACCATGTCCCTACAGCGGAAGGAGAAAAGGGTGAGCGCTGCTTCTTGAACGCGGCTATAAGCAATGACGGCGTAGACTGGAGTGCGGCTCAGGTTCTCGGCATTTGCGACGGCGGTCAGTTCTCGTACCCGTCCGTCATACAATCCCGCGACGGGCTGGTGCATATCACTCATACATGGCACCGAAAATCAATTGCCCATATTGTGGTCAATCCCTATAAAATCACCGATGACACCATCGTGCCGATGCCCAATGGCGAATGGCCGACCAGTGGACCGCTATCGAAGGAAGAGAACCAGGATAAAGAAGGATAGCCCGACTGATAAGTTATTCGCACAATATGGCTTGACTGTTTTATTAATGGCATGACGTTAAGAGGAAGTTCCATTACACCTAAGCAATAGTTATAACAACACCTCGAGTAACGGCGCCAGTTTTGTCGTTCCCGATGAGCCCGGTAAACAGGTTCATATCATCCTCGAAGTGACCGATGACGGCGATCCGCCTCTCAAGGGGTATCAGCGGATAATTTTCGACATTACAGACTAGTGGGCCATGCGGTAAATTCGGTAACACTCAGAACCCTGCTAGTGAGCCAAGGCAAGGCGCACTTCGCAGGGAATGGCATGTCCTTTCCAAGTGGTCAGCGGAACTGCTGTCAGTCTATAAGATGATAGAAGTTTTACGCTTTTCTGCGGTTCCCAAAAGAGTGCTGACGCAAATCCGCATCTGAACGAGGACCCCTGCACAATCATTGCGTTCCGGACGAATCATTCACGCTCGTTTTGTGATGAATATTCAAACATGACATGTTTTGACAGCATAGAATCTACTTAAGAAACAGGAATTATATTCTTCATTCGAACATTGAGAATTAGTCGCATACAAGTATTTCCTCTATATGCGACAGATGATGCGATAGATGAGCTAACTCATGTGCCAACATGAAACGGATTAGGAAAGGATTCACTCCTCTCCTCAGAAAAAAATCACCATGGCATGACTGTTTTTTAATGGCAAGAAGTTAAGAGGAAGTTCCATTATTCAAGGATATCCTTTCGAACAACTAATAGGGCAGATAAATTCAAGGTCATAGAGTTTCACTGATTACATTTAACGATTTAATAGATCAGATATTGTCCACTTAGTGGATTAAGAGGAATCTTCATCGGCTCATTAAACGATGATGATTGTTGGATGTAACAGAATAACAGTTATAGATATATCTCCAGTAGGACAGCGATATGTTCAATCCGAAGCATGCATTCATTGCCGGAAGCCTTCTAGCAATTATTTCACTAGCCGGTCTACCCGTTTCCGCCCAGGCGGAAAACTGCACCGAGGCCCAGATTGTTAATGGGACCTGCATCGAAGCGGAATCGACGCCGCTAGCGACCGCGGAGGATTCTGCGGAAGTGAATACAAAACTGACAACGAAACAGACTGCGGCGTCATCTGTTTTTGACTGGAACAGTTGGTGGGATAGCTTCTGGGACTTCATTAATCGGTTCTTGGAAATGTATGAACCGACTCCGACCCCGACCCCGACTCCGACTCCGACTCTGGAACCGACAGCAATACCGACGGCAAAGCCTACTACGGTGCCAACGGTAAAGCCTACTACGGTGCCGACGGCAGAACCTACTGTGGTGCCGACGGCAGAACCTACTGTGGTGCCGACGGCAGAGCCTACTGTGGAACCGACAGCAGAGCCTACTGTGGAACCAACAGCAGAGCCTACTGTGGAACCGACAGCAGAGCCTACTGTGGAACCGACAGCAGAGCCTACTGCAGAACCGACAGCAGAACCTACTGCAGAACCGACCCAAGTGCCCACGCCGACGCCAATACCAGCTTCCTGTGCACCGGTCACGATCATGCCACTGGGCGATTCAATCACTCACGGAACGGGTGGGCCCACAGGTTATCGCGGAGACTTGTATGAATCGTTAACTGATGCAGGATACGATATTGATTTTGTTGGAGGGGAAACAGGAAACAGTGAAGGAATGAGTGATCCGGATCATGAAGGTCACTATGGCTGGACAACCGATGCGATTCGCGACAACATAAACAGTTGGCTTGACGACAATCCGGCTCAGATTGTTCAGCTACATATTGGCACAAATGATATCCAGGATGGCCAGGATGCCGAAGGTGTGGCGAATGAAATCGATGAAATTCTGGACAACATTGATATCTGGGAAAATGCCAACGGTACAGACGTCTGGGTGATTGTGGCTCGCATTGTCAATCGTAGCGATACCTCCGACTCTTTAGGTCAGGAAACCACGGCCCTGAACGATCAGATCCAGAGTTTGGTAGATACCCGTAGCGGCGCCGGAGACAAGATCATGGTGGTCGACATGGAAAGCGCGCTGGACTACCCGGGGGACTTGGACGATAGCGTTCATCCCAACGAGTCGGGTTACGGAAAAATGGCCGCTGTTTGGTTCAATGCATTGAACAGTTTCCTTCCGCAGTATTGTTCAGGCGACATGACACCAACGCCGACGACAACCCCCGTACCTGTTACGGATACTGACACCAACAGGGTCAAGGCGCGCATCATCGCCACCACTGACGGTGAAGTGGACGACAGGAGCTCGATGGTCCGCTTTCTCATGTATGCCAATGATTTCGATATCGAGGGCATCGTTCAGGTAAATTCCAAATACCAGAAGAGTGGCCACAGCGATGAGGGATGGATCGAAAAAGAGATAGATCTATACGAGCAGGTTCTACCGAATCTCAAAGCGCATGATCCGGACTATCCTGATGCCGACTATTTGAGAAGCGTCATGACGGTGGGTAATGAGAACAGGGATGATCTCTATACGGATCCACCGGATATGGAAGTCAAAAACACCGAGGGTGAACAGTGGATCATCAATAAACTTTTGGATGATGACCCCCGTCCCATACACGTGGTTTCCTGGGGCGGCGCCAATACCACCGCATCGGCCTTATGGCGCTTGAAGTACTCCGGGGAGTATACCGAAGCACAGTTCAACAAGGCTGTCTCAAAAATTCGCATCTATTGTATCTGGTATCAGGACGGTGGCGGTTCCTGGATAGATGAGAATGTAAAGGAGGCATACATCTACGAGGCCTATAAATGGGACAATGTCTGGGATTACCAAAGCCTGAAGGGGCCGAGTCCCGATGAGGTCAAGGCCTACATGACCGAGGAGTGGCTGAATGAAAACGTGAAAGAAAATCACGGGCCGCTCGGCGCATATACGCCACAGGATTATGTCAGTGAGGGCGACACCCCCTCATTCCTGCATCTGGTCAATAACGGACTCGAATCCCACACCGACTACACCTTGGGTGGTTGGGGCGGACGCGCCGAGTTTGATGACCCTGACAATAAGCCGAACCACCTGACCGACGATGATCTGAAAGAGGACGGTGACGGAAACAAGATGTTCTGGCGCTGGGTCATAGCCGCTGAAAACGACTTCGCCGCGCGCATGGATTGGGGCATGACCGCGTCCTACGAAGCTGCCAATCATCAGCCTGTCGCAAGTGTTGCGGGCGATACCCTCAGGACAGTTTCCGCCGGTGAAACCATAAGCCTGGATGCCTCCGCCACGGTCGACCCGGACGGTGACAACCTAACATACAGTTGGTGGCAGTACTACGAAGCGGACAGTGCCGAGGCCGAAGTCACAATCGCTAACAACACCTCGAGTAACGGCGCCAGTTTTGTGGTTCCCGATGAGCCCGGTAAACAGGTTCATATCATCCTCGAAGTGACCGATGACGGCGATCCGCCACTCAAGGGGTATCAGCGGATAATTTTCGACATTACAGACTAGTGGGCCATGCGGTAAATTCGATAACACT
>JASFJX010000300.1:0-5375 GCA_050119385.1 Candidatus Thiodiazotropha sp.
CAAATCCCCGCGACGCCGAGACAGCGATGTCGATGCTTTTTAATATTTTGTTTTCAACAAGATAGCTTACATAAGGCACCTTTTTCTTCAGTGCCTCCTCAAAGGCTGCTTCAGCCTTCTCTTCGCTGATCAAGCCATCTTGAATCAGGCAGCGCCCAAGCCCACTTAAATTAATCTGTGCTTTGGTAGTAGCCATCTTATTTATTACTATCGATAAAGTTACTCATGTACCTGCCTGTGTCGGCGGATTCTCGTAATATTTTAGTTCAGGTTCTGATATTTTGTGTCAATTTGCTTGATTTTTTAATCATTTAGCCAGCAAAAAATTTTTCTAAGACAGAATAAGAGCTGGAGCCAGCAAACTATTGATGTGTAAGCAATATAACCTCGGATTGCTATTGAATCAATGTTAATGGTTGTAAAGGGGGGCTGATGCTGTGAACTAAACCTGAATTAATTATCAGATCAGGTTTCAAAAATGCGAAATAGATCCGGTATTAAGTAATTTCATCTGGTCTTGATGGGGTTCGATACTTAACCCGAATGTTTCATCCGGGAACGCGATACCGGTACGAGGGTGCGTTCAGCGTGAGTCGGTTACACTTTGTACTTTGCTGATATTCCAGAGATGTCATTTAAAAAAACGCTGGTTAATTTCTTTTTCAAGCGACCGGGTGAAATATTCGGGTTGATTCGCAACCAGGGTGACACTGGGATTAATGGCCGGGCTTCTGACTATGGCGGAAAATTGTCACTTTCTGACAATTTTTGATGGGACGTATATTGAATTTATGAAAAGTTTTAGAGGGTTAATGTGAGTTATTGGCTATCTATCCTTTTGAATATTAGGGTGTTTATTGGATTTCAGGTAGCTATGGCATGATTGCTGCACATTGCAGAGTGTACTGAAACGGAGAGTCCGCTTCGATCCTTTTACCACCGCAATTGATTTTTTTGACGAGGTATAGATGATGAGAAAACAACATTCTGGTTTTACATTGATTGAGTTAATGATCGTGGTCGCGATTATTGGTATCCTGGCAGCCATTGCTCTTCCGGCCTATCAGGACTATACCGTTCGTGCAAAAGTCTCCGAAGGCGCGATCGCTGCTAGTGCTATCAAAGTTGGTGTAGCTGAGATGTTTGCTGGCGATGGTTTGAATGGTATTGCAAGATATCGTAACGAAATTATTAATGATCAAGCCAACCTTATCACGAATAAGATCGGCGCTATAGCTGTAGGTGCTAACGGTATGATTACCGTTACAATGAATCGAATCCCTCAATTGGTTAGTGGTCAGGATGCTCTGATTTATGTGCCTAGAATCAATAACCTTGCGCTCTCTGATTCCAATCCAACGGGCTCTATAGTATGGGATTGTGATGCTCCTAATTCAGGAACTACAATTTTAAGTAAGTATTTGCCTGCTGAATGCCGCTAGAATCTAGAAAATCAACAATTGAAAAAAGGGGCCGCGTTTGTGGCCCCTTTTTTTTTGGGGGGGGGTAGTTTGAACTATCGAGGGAAAATAGTACTTCGTTTGCTTTCTGCTGGTTTCTTCTCCTCAGGAGAGTTATTATTTTCAGGCCAATATGCATGAAAGTAGAGATCCACCGCCGTGCATGTTTTATCTCTGTTGTCTCAGTTAACTTTCATACATATTGTCGTGTAGCCTGAAGTGGTGAGACATTAGGCTCTGGAGGATGTCCGCGAAATAAAGCCTGTAGATCGCGCCGTTCAAATAGATTAAGCTGAAGCGGCCGAATCATTTGCTGGAGCCTCAAACTGATTGTTCCGATAAACTTCAGGTAGGCCGGAAAAAATAGACTCAAATAGCAATTTAAATCTGAGTCATGTGCGCAGTCATGGATATTTTTTAGAAAGCCTTTATCTTCAGGTTCTGCTCGTCCCATAGTCATTCCATAGGTGATCATTAAGAATGCCGGAAGTAATCCATCGTGATGAGTTGATATGAAGTTTTACGGCGCGGAGGCTTGAACGCCCTGATAAATGAGCAAGCGTTATGGCGTTAAATTGTGACCAAGGGGTAATCTTGGGTAGTTTTCGACCTTCATGATAACTGTTTACTAGGGATTCGAATTCTTACTCTGAGTAATTGAGAAAAAACAGGATTATGATGAGTCAAGGATTTCACGCCTTGTTGTGTTTCAATGATTTCCAGTAAATTCACTGTATCAAAACGAGTTGATTTTCAGGCCTTTTTTATTAATTTTTTGTGTACGGCAGTGATAAAGTATTAAAAATATGTTCTCCGTGCCGATGTACTACATAGTCTTAATAAGTGTTTACGCAATTTTATGGCTAAGCAAATCGAAACTAATGCGAAAAGTAGATTTGAGGGCCCTTTTCCATAAAGAGAATAGCGTGTGTTCGAGGAGTATTCTTACTAATGAATGAACAACGAAAGCAAGCCTGGACATTGTGGATTGCCCTGGTCTTGTGTGGTTTCGTCGTAATTGATCTGTATATTAAACTTGCCTTGCCGATAATTTCGAATGATTTGTGGTGGCACATGGTTTTGGGCCGCCAAGTCCTAGATACCGGCTCTCTTATTCCAGACCATTCGATTTTCTCTTGGACGCCAGCGACTTCCTACCATGCATACAATAGTTGGCTATCCGATATCATTCTTTATCTTATTCATGAGGCTACAGGTATTAGTGGCTTGCTTCTGCTTCGATATTGCGTTTTTTTTAGCATGTTACTATTGGCGGTGTGTTTTGTAAGAAGGACAGGCGTTTTTAATCATCCACTCTCTTGGGCTATCATTCTCATAGGTTTTACCCTTTGCTGGCCCTCGTTTCTGGTTAAGCCTGAGCTCTTTTCTTTGGGTTTATTTACGTTAGTGGTCTGGCTTTACTACCATATTCGCGCTACCGGAGAAACAGCTTGGCGGCTCGTCTATCTGTTTCCTGTTATCTTGATTGTCTGGGTCAATATACATGGGGCATTTTTCCTCAGTGCGCTCTTCTTTGCGTCAGCCATTATTGGAGAATTGCTGAATTTGAGATTTAATCCTGATCAGGCAATGACTGGGCATTTACGCAAACATTTTTTTATTGCGATGTTGCTTTGTTTTCCTTCCATACTTGTTAACCCTTATGGTTTTGAGTTGCCTCTCGGTATTATCGAGTCATTGGTCACACAAAGTGCCCAGGACTATGGCAATGTTGGCGCTTATAATCCGACTTACGTGCTAAATAAGGCACCTTATTATTTATTAGACTATTTGATTCTCGCTATGTTTGTTTTTGTGGTCCTTCTTTGGCAAAAAATGAAGCTACGGCAAACAGATTGGGTTGTGATTTTATCATTTGTGATATTTTCTGCGCTCTTTATTCAAATGATACGTACAACATATTTTCTTGCGCCGGTCTTTATATTTTCGAGTCTTGATTTACTGAGATCGAAAACAAAATCAAGTTTGTGGCCTGGAAAGTTAATGTTAAAAAACATTATCACAATATTTAGTACTTTTATAGTTGGTGCAATCTCCTTTCGGGTTATCAACTTCGGGGGAGTGTCAATTACAGATCATGTAAATTGGCTCGAAAAAGCACAGTATGTTGGGTATAGATTTCCACAAGCGGAGGCTGACTATATTGCTTCCAGTTTAAAAGGCCATAAAATTGGTAATTTTTACGGTGATGGTGGCTATCTTATCTATCGTTTATGGCCCGAAAAACAAGTCATGATCGATCCACGCTATTTCCCTTTTAAAGAGTGGATTGATGGTTACATAAGATTTTCTAGCGAAGGTGAAGATATCCAGAAATTTGTAGAATCTATGCCTGCCGATTTCTGGCTGATTGGCTATGATAGGACTCCTGTATTCTACTGGTTTAGTCATTCAAAACAGTGGTCATTGGCATTCTTTGGTCCGGTTGGTGCGATTTTTGTGCCATCGAATGATTTTAATGGCGTTATACGGTATTCATGGCAGATTAATGGATTCAGTTCGATAGGTGAAATATCAAAAGCCCTTGGTGCAGCGATAATACTCAGAAACATACCTTTGGCAAAAGAACTCAGAGCTATCGCCGATAGAAATATTGATAGTGATTTTAGATACAAGGATACCTTCATTGATGAAATAGATAATTTATTGCAAGGAATGGAGGCCTTGGAGAACCAGGATTTAAATAGAGCTGCCGATCTGTTTGCGAAAGGTGAGTCTAATAGGCATGCGTTATCACTAAGCGCCAAACTTTATAGGTATCTGGCAAGTTTAGCATGGCGGGACAAAGATTATTTGAAAGCTCGTGTTTTGAGTATTGCAGCCTATGATGTTCTGCCTACTAAGACTTTTCCTGATATGTATAACATTTCGTTGACTGATTGGCATGTGCAGCACGGAGAGCAATCTGACTTAAAAGAAGTCAAGAATGACGTGCTGTGGGAAAAATATGTCAATGCGATAATTGATAACCAAGAAATGATTTCGAAGGAACAAAAATTTATTATAGATACGGCGATAGCGATGAAGAAAGGGTACTATAATGGTAAGGCTGACCTATTTCAGCAGAAAGAATTCTATAAGAATGAGGCTGAACTTTTGAAAGATTAGAATAGGTAGGCCATAGTGATTGCTGAGTGCAGTATTAGATAATGCTTTATATTTAAAGCATTGTATCTAAGCAAGATGAGAAAATCTGGGAGCTGGAGATAATAAATGCCTATTAAAATACCATTCAATAAGCCGTACATGGTCGGAAAAGAGTTGTGGTATATAGCCAAGGCCCACCATGCGGGTCACTTGGCAGGGGCAGGCGAGTTTACGCAGCTTTGTCAAAGATGGTTAGAAAACACTACTGGTGCCCGTAAGGCGTTGCTCACGCACTCTTGCACAGCTGCCCTGGAAATGGCGGCTGTAATATCCGATATCCAGCCGGGTGATGAAGTCATTTTGCCATCCTATACCTTCGTGTCTACCGCGAGCGCATTTGCCATCCGTGGGGGAGTCCCTGTATTTGTCGATATTAGAGAGGATACTTTAAATATCGATGAAAGACTGATTGAAAAGGCGATTACACCCCGCACCAAGGCGATTATCCCAGTTCACTATGCCGGAGTGGCTTGTGAAATGGATACTATCATGGAGATCGCGGAGCGACACAACCTGTTGGTAATCGAGGATGCTGCTCAAGGATTGATGGCGAGTTACAAGGGGCGGGCATTAGGTACCATTGGCCATTTGGGAACAGTATCCTTTCACGAAACAAAAAATATCATATCCGGTGAAGGTGGCGCGTTATTCATCAATGACCAGAGCCTTATTGAGCGGGCAGAGATTGTTTGGGAAAAGGGTACTAACCGAAGGCAGTTTTTCCGTGGTGAAGTGGATAAGTATACT
>JASFJX010000301.1:0-5373 GCA_050119385.1 Candidatus Thiodiazotropha sp.
TCACATTTTCAACATTAAAATTTGATTGCTTGTACGAAAAGTGTCTATGACTATCCGAAGCTTACCGACAGAACAGGAGAGGCCATTCGGGAAAAACAAACATGCCGGCGCTCCCAACGACCATCAGACTATTCTTCAGGAGTAACCAGTTGATCCACGGCACTAGCCCGAGTATTTCATCCGGCCGCTTGAAAAGTAAATTAACCAGCAGTTTTTAAAAGATATTTCTGGACTCTTAGCAAACAACAGAGTGTAGCCGAGTAACGCTGAACGCGCCCTCGTACCGGTCTCACCGCCCAGTTGCGGTATTTGTTCAATCGTTAATAGCTTAGGCTATTAACTCAATTACAAAGTATGATTGAATGCTATTTTGAATTGTTGTCGTGTTAATTGCTATTCGGAGTAAACCTGTTGTTGCTGCAAAAAAAGCTGTCCTATAACCGTAAACCTTGGCACGGGGGGCAAGTCATGGTATTTGGGTCCGTTACCCTGATATTTATCCTGATGCTAATACTCAACAGCTTCACTCCTCTATGGGGAGATGACTGGTGGCGTGCGGTCGATTGGGGCAACTTTTTTCATATATTTGAGCGAATTAGGGAAGAATATATGGGCTGGACAGGCCGGGTCTCGGTACTGTTGCTCACATTCCTGTTTTTATTGAAGTATCCAGGCAGTATCTGGCTGTTTAACATACTAAACAGCTTGGTATTTTGTTTCTTGGTCATTGGAATATTTCGAGCCGCAGTTGGACGCTTTCCAGGTAAAAACCACCAGGATTTTGTATTAATTTTGCTTGTTTTCTGCAGTATTTGGTTTTTATCACAATCCTTTGGAGAGGCGGTTCTGTGGAAGACCGGCGCTATTGCTTACCTCTGGGTTGTAACCGCCGCTATCTTTTTACTTATTCCATATGTTGAATTACTTGGACATGACAAAAGACTACCGGATACACCGCTGCGTCTGTGGGGCTGGCCGGTTTTTGCTTTTTTCTGGGCCATGGGATTGGAAAACGTATCGATATCCTGTTCTCTGTTTATGATCTATAGCCTGATCGCTGCACGCCTAAATGGTATTTGGATACCCCGCTGGTACTGGCAGGTCACGGTGGGACAGATTACCGGAACCGTCTTACTCATAGCCGCGCCGGGTAACTTCGTGCGGTTTGCCGCACAGGATGACGGGCAACCAATCTGGTTAAGAATGGGGAAATTGGCTGAACACATCTGGCGTCACGGAACAATAGATACTCATATTTTTGTTGTAATTGCTGGTTTGCTGGTTGTTCTTGCTCTACTGCGACAACGTTATGAGTTTAAGCGGTTTTATCTATGGATGATCATAGGGCTCATGTTTGCATTCACCATGGCTGGGTCAACAGGGATCAATTTCGCAGACCGAACGGCGTTTGTTGCGGAAATCTGCTTTATAGCGGCAATGACCAACCTCATCCATCTCACCCTATCACACCTCCAGCCTCTTTATATATTTCCGCTACCCACACTCATGCTTGTCCTCGCCATTTGGGGAGCCGATTTTGTAAAAACTTTTGATCAGTATCTTGCAACATGGCATCAGACCCAGCGTCGAGCTGAATTAATGGAAATCTATCGGGATAATGGTATCAGAAAAATTCTGCTGCCCTCGATGAGCATTCCACACATAAACGAATTAAAAGACAATATTGTGGATAGACGTTATTTCCTACGTGATATCCATCCTGACCAGGATGGAAACGGCTGGCGTAACGGAACCTATGCGAAATACCATGGTTTTACTTTTGCTGAACGCATTCAAAAACCCGATATGATTTACGCCCCAGAACTGGAAAATACCAAACGCTTCAAACCCCGCGGGAAATATGGAGACTTTGAGTTATTTTCTCGTCTGGAAAAGCGAGGAATAAATCGCTCCAACATTCTGTACCTAATCGGAAACAAACGAAATTGCCGTGCCGTTAAAGAAGTACAGGTGTACCCAGCCGATATTGATGATCTGAATAGCAGGGAACAAAAAACAAGGCATGTCAGTATTAAAAATGAGACCCCTGTTGCATGGGTTTCTGAAAGAGGCGTTGAAACAAAAAAACGTTGTATCGCACGCTTCAATATGCCTGATTGGGATATTGAGAAAGTCGTATTTTCTCACGCAAGCTTATCATGGCCACATAAAGCCACCATTAACTGGAGTGAGCTGTCTGTACAAAACAAGCAAGCGACAAAACCAGCTGGACGTCTAGAGTGGAAGGCATGTGAACTAAGCTATTCGAAACAAGCGCGTGTTGACATACAACGCTGTACCGTTGCTTCGCGAAAAAACATCAGTGGCCATCTCATTTGGGGGCCATACGTTCGATTGAAACAAGGTTTATACAGAATCTCTGCACATTACTCAGCGAAATCCAACGGGGCAAAATGGGAAATCGTTGTGCAGACTAAAAAAGGCCCACGCGTTCTGGCTGACGGCATTCTGAATCAAGCCCAAAATGGCACTTTTAAAAGAGATTTTGAGATTGACGAAGCGTTGAAAAATAAACCGCTTGAATTTCGGATTACACCGGAAGAAGCCAGAGATATCGAATTAGCAGGCATTACCATTGATCCTCTGGATATAAATAAATAGTAGTTCTACAGCAGAATCTGTGGGTGGACTTCACTGATCCTTCAACAGATATTGGCCATATCATTCTTTTACTTCGCCAAGCGCATTGAGTATGGTCATATAATCAAAGTTTTCCGTTAATTGGTATAAGGTGGCAGCCAATTCAGCCTCGATTGCGTTGACTTTATTGATGGTATCAAGGATTTGTTCGCTATCCAGGCTTGTTACGACATCTCGAAGCTCCTCTCGCAGCGCTTTCGGTAAATCAGCCAACATCGCAGGTGTCAGTATCGCCCCTGTCTCCTCTTCCTCTGGCTTACTGATATATTCATATTGCACTCCCAGATGTTTGGACAAACAATCATAGATTTCCTCTAAACGATAAGGTTTACGCACAAAATCGTTGGTACCGGCCCCCTGCATCTCCTGTTGCTCTTCCACGAAGACAGAGGCTGTCACCGCAATGATTTTGACCCGCTTGCCTCCTGGCAATTCGCGGATACGCTGGGTAGCCACTTCACCATCCATTACCGGCATACGCCAGTCCATCCAGATAAGATCGGGGTGCCACTCCTGAAAGACTTTCAGGCACTCCTCGCCGTTTTCAGCCAGCATGACCTCAAGGCCGATATTTGTCATCAACCGTTTAAGCAGGAGACGGTTATCCTGCTGATCTTCGGCAATCAGGATACGAAAGTGAGGCTGTCCAGGGGCGAGCCCCACGATATCGGCCTGTCTCGACACTTCCGGTTTGCTAATCTCGACTTCATCCACCGCCACGATCGGTAGGTTCACCCGAAACAGCGATCCTCTTCCCAGGGTGCTCTCGAGAATGATTTCGCCTCCCATCATGTCGACGAACTGCTTGGTAATGGTGAGTCCCAATCCGGTACCCTTCTGTTCGCCGCTCTCCGCCAGCTGTATAAAGGGTTTGAACAGGCGCTTTTGGTCCTGCTCATTAATGCCGGGGCCTGAATCCTCCACCTCCATCAGCAGGTGGAGTCCGTTGTTCTGGCGCGCATCGAAACGGATAGCGACACCGCCCTGTTCGGTGAATTTCACCGCATTGCCGATCAGGTTGATGAGTATCTGACGTAGGCGTGCTTCGTCGCCTTTGAGGTAAGTTGGCACTCTGGAGGTCATCTCCAGCTTTAGCTCCAGGCCTTTTCCCTTGGCACGAGACAGCATCATGTTTGCAGTGTCTCGCACCATGGCGCTAAAGTCGAAAGGGGCGACTTCAAGTTGCAACCGCCCTGCTTCGATCTTCGCGATCTCCAGTACATCGTTGATCAAAGTCAGCAGGTGTTCACCGCTGCGGTTAATGATCTCGAGATATTCGCGCTGTCCGCTGGACAGCACCGGATCGCGACGAAGCAGGTTGGAAAATCCGAGTACGGCGTTCAATGGAGTGCGCAGTTCATGGCTCATGTTGGCCAGAAACACACTCTTGGCCTTGTTCGCCGCTTCAGCTGCATCCCGAGCCAGCAGTAATTCCTCGGTCCGTTGTTGTATCTTCTCCTCAAGCTGATTCTTGTACAGCTGCAGCTCCTCTTCGGCTTGCTTGCGTTCGGAAATGTCGACACAACTCACAATGACCTGAGTAATCCTATTCGCCTCGTCGAACACCGGAACCGCATTCACCAGCACCCATATATCCCCCTTCTTTCCCGGCCTGTGAACACCAATGATTAAATTCTTTACCGGGTGGCGCGCGGTGAGTACTTGGTTAACCGGGTATTCGTTGAAGGGTAGGGTACTGCCATCTTCGCGAAAAAAACGCCACGCCGGATCGATGGCCCTTTTGCCCAGCATCTGCGCTTCGCTCAGTCCGAGCAGTTCCTGCGCCATGGCATTGGAGATGATGATTTTCGTGTCGGCCCCATGTACGACCACAGCAGTCTCTATCTTCTGTATCAGTGTCCGGTACTTCTCTTCGCTCAGTTGCAGCAGCCTGGTGCGCTGCTCCAGACTGCTAATCGATGCTCTCAACTGGTCAGTCATGGAGTTGAATGACATCGCCAGGAGGCCGATCTCGTCATGCGACTCCACCTCGGCCTTCACATCCAGGTCACCGCCGGCAATATGCTCGGCCATGGTGGTTAAACGGGTAATCGACCGGGTTAAAAATTGGGAGATGACAATAGCGAGAATGGCAACAACCAACAAAATTGTCGCAGCCAGCACAACCGAGTTGCGAGCCTGGGTACGCGCCGGAGCCAGGAGCGTCTCTTGCGGCTCAAGGAACACGACCCGCCAGGGCAGCGACTTCATGCGCGTAACCGCTGCGGCATCCGTCTCTGCTTCGGCAGACGTTCGACGCAGAGTGAAGTAAGGGTGGGGCGAGTCCACTCGCTCAAGGCCTTTGGCCATGCCTGGCAGAATAGCAATGTCATTCACCGGCGCAGGAAAATCAGTAGCACTGGTCGATACCCCCGCCGATGAGCCAGCGGGTAAGTCTATTGACCTGTAGAGCAGGCTTGCAGGACTGCCCGGTGAGGAGCGTCCGTCAGCCAGGATGACGCCGTTCTCATTCAGCAACATGGGGTAGGATTGCAGCCCGATAAGACCGCTGTCTTGAACCAACAACTGCTGCAACATGGCCGCACCGTAGCGTGCGCGCAGAACACCGGTCGGTCCCCCCGTAATTCTGTCGATTATCGGGTGGCTGAAATAGAGGTAAGCCTTGCCGTTACTCTCCTCAAAGGCAACCGACGAGACATATGCCAGCCCGGTTTCCAGTGCCCCCAGGAAATAGCCGTGCGCGGACTCGTC
>JASFJX010000302.1:0-5366 GCA_050119385.1 Candidatus Thiodiazotropha sp.
GGAAAAGATCTGATCCGCGGCAACGGCATCTTCAATGCTGACCAGTAACAGCCGTCGACTGTCTGCATTCATGGTGGTCTCCCAAAGCTGTTCAGGATTCATTTCACCCAATCCCTTGTAACGCTGTACATGCTGTCCACGTTTAGCATCTTCCATCAACCAATCAAGGGCTTGTTTGAAGCTTGAAACAGGCCGCTCTTTCTCACCTCGTTTGACCAAAGCATCATCACCGAGTAGTCCATTTAGCTGGTTACCCAGTTCAACAATCTTTCGATATTCAACACTATTGAAAAAATCGTAAGGAATTAAATGTTCATTGCCAATGCCATGAACTTTCCGAGTCAGCAATATACCAGGTTCAGCACTATCTGTTTCGTCTACAGGTTTTAAAATACAAGACTCAGAAATACCTAAATCAGTATTGAGTATTGACTCTAACTCATTGATCCAACTGGTAATTTTCTCTTCACTCTCAATCATCGCCTCATCTATTTTGGGCATGTAGATCAATTTTTCGAGTAATACGCCATCATATCTAAGGGAAAGTCGTTGAATACTCGCCATTACCGTAAGAAAGTTACGGGAGAGGGATTCAAGACTCTCACCCGCCAGAGGTGGTGCGCCACTTGTCACCACTAATGATGCATTGTCAAGAGCGCTCTGAAGAAAATAGTTATTAAGATCCTGGTCATCTTTCAGATACTGCTCCTGCTTACCCTTCTTGACCTTATAGAGTGGTGGTTGGGCAATATAGATATGCCCCCTGTCGATCAACTCCGGCATTTGACGATAGAAGAATGTCAGCAACAGTGTGCGAATATGTGCACCGTCCACATCAGCATCGGTCATGATAATTACACGATGGTAACGCAACTTGTCTGGATTAAACTCCTCTCTACCGATACCGCAACCAAGCGCGGTAATCAATGTACCCACTTCAGCAGAAGAGAGCATCTTATCAAAACGAGCCTTCTCTACATTCAGAATCTTACCCTTCAAAGGCAGAATGGCCTGATACCGACGGTCCCTACCCTGTTTTGCCGAGCCACCGGCGGAGTCACCCTCCACAAGATAGAGTTCAGAAAGGGCAGGATCTTTCTCCTGACAATCGGCTAGCTTTCCAGGCAAACCTGCAATATCAAGGGCACCCTTACGCCGTGTCATCTCCCTAGCTTTCCGGGCAGCCTCTCTGGCACGGGCTGCCTCAATCATCTTGCCGGCTATGTTTTTAGCTTCCGCGGGATTTTCCAAAAGATAATTGTTCAAATTCTCTGAAAGGAGTGTCTCAACAATGCCTTTCACTTCAGAAGAGACCAATTTTTCCTTGGTCTGAGATGAGAACTTGGGATCTGGCACCTTTACGGAAAGTACAGCTGTCAGCCCTTCCCTGGCATCGTCACCAGAGGTATTCACCTTCTGTTTCTTTGATAATCCCGTCTGCTCAATATACTGATTGAGGGTTCTAGTTAGCGCTGCACGAAAACCGGCAAGATGGGTACCACCATCCCGTTGAGGAATATTGTTGGTATAGCAGAAGATATTCTCCTGGTAAGACTCGTTCCACTGCATTGCGATCTCTACTGCCACATCGTTGCGTTCATCGCTGAAGCTAAAGACCTTCTCATGCAGTGGCGATTTATTACGATTAAGGTGCTCTACAAAAGCAAGAATACCTCCAACATATTCAAAGACATCCTCTCTACCGGAGGCCTCCTCTTTCAAAACAATCTTGATGCCGGAGTTGAGAAAAGAGAGTTCTCTAAGGCGTTTTGCAAGAATATCATAATGAAACTCGATATTACTGAACGTCTCTTGACTTGGCATGAAGGTAACACTGGTACCAGTTTTATCTGTTTCACCGATAACTTCCAGGTCAGACTGAGGGACGCCGTGCTTATAGACCTGTTTCCATATATTGCCCTGACGACGGATCTTTAATATAAGCTCTTTGGACAAGGCATTGACAACAGAGACACCGACACCGTGCAGACCCCCTGATACCTTGTAGGAGTTATCATCGAATTTACCACCCGCATGAAGAACAGTCATAATGACCTCTGCTGCAGATTTTTTCTCTTCGGGGTGTTCATCAACAGGTATGCCACGGCCATTATCACTCACTGTAACACTCTGATCAGAGTGAATGGTGACCTTTATTTCATCACAATACCCGGCCAGGGCCTCATCGATTGAATTATCAACAACCTCGAAAACCATGTGATGAAGGCCTGTACCATCATCGGTATCACCGATGTACATACCAGGACGCTTACGTACAGCATCTAAACCTTTCAAAACTTTGATATTCGATGAATCGTAGCTCATATAATTTCCGCGATTAGAACAGTTGATTTAGGTAGCGAGAACTAACGCTCCATTATACCTACAAATTAGGGTCCCTTACGAACCATTTCTCACATAGAGACAGATGAAGGTTATATTTTAGAAATCACACCTTGTTCCACGTGGAACAATTGATAGGAATCTGTTATGAGATCTTTCGTTGTATGATCGAAATTTAGTGTAGTTACGAAACTTTGGAGTTTTAGTTCTTCAATGAGGTTAATGAGAGTAGAATACCTGTCACTATCCAATTCCGCATGTAAATCATCAGCTAAAAGAATGGGTAATTCGTCAGAGAACTCCGACAATATTTTTGTTTGAGCTAGAAGTAATAGAACTGCAGTTATTTTCGCCTCTCCTCGAGAAAATCGGTTTCTTATCTGTTTCCCATTTTGAAGAATTCTTATATCCGCTCTATGTGGACCACACGAAGTGAATCCACGCTCCCTATCAATTTTACCGTTTCTTTCTAAAGCCTCATAAAAGGACTCATCTTCTTTCCATCCTTTTTTTAAATATATCGATATCGGTTCTATTAGCTGGGTTTTTTCTACTAAGGCATTAATTTTCTGGTTCCATTTTTTACAGTACTCAAACATTGTACTGTCTATCTCTTCCCCTACCTTTACCAACTGTTGATCCCAGACCTTTATTTGTTCATATGAGTCTTTCAAAGCATTATTTCTTTGAAGAAGGATTTTTTTATATCGGTTAGCTAAATTTCCATAGTTAGGTTCCACGTGGAACAATCCCCAGTTGAGAAGTCGTCTTCTCTGTTGTGGGTCTTCTTCAATAATACGTTGTATGTTAGGAGAGATGATTGAGAGTGGGATTGCTTTCGCGAGACTAGATAGCTTTTTTAGTAGTTCACCATCTTTTTTTATTATTGTACCAGATGCACTTTTTTGTAGACCTATTTTGTGTTTAGACTGATTTTCTGTCCTAAGTGTTGTATATAAGTTGAGTTTTTCATTACCCTCCTTGATCAGACTGCCTGCTTTTATTTGTCTGAATGACCTTGCTCTTGCAAGTAAATAGATAGATTCAAGTAACGTTGTTTTTCCCGCTCCATTACTTCCGAAAATTATATTGAGTTTGTTGTAGGGTGAGATATCTGCATAGGCAATATTACGCAAGTTCTCGATTACTATTCTTTCTATGTGCAATTTATTTTTATTGCCTATTTTTTCTATATACGCATAGGCATTACAACATATCTGCTCTCTTCGTTTTCTTTGCCGTAAATCAATGCACTACTGTTTGTATCCTTGAGTTCTATGATGATTGTGTCCTCAGCAATGGCATTAATTGCGTCAAGTAGATAGCCTACGTTGAAGCCGATTTTTAACTCTTCTCCCTTATAGCTTACTTCGAGTTCCTCTTCGGACTCTTCCTGTTCTGGATTGTGTGCTTGCAGTTGTAAGAGATTCTCTTTCAGTTCAAAACGTATACCGCGGTATTTTTCATTTGATAGAATCGATGCACGTGTAAGGGATTGCCGTAGACTAGTTTTATCAGCCTCAACCTCTTTGTCAGTTCCTGCCGGCATAACTCGTTGATATTCAGGAAATCTTCCATCAATAAGCTTTGATGTGAAAACAGCATTATCCAGCAATACTCGGATATAACTGTTGCTAGTCTCGATCTTAATCTCCTTATCATTGTTTGACAGTAAGCGTCCTAATTCGATTACCGCTTTTCTCGGTAGTATTATTTGTTGTTTGATATCTTCAGGGACTGATTTTATTGCCTGACTCATTGCGAGTCGATGTCCATCAGTTGCTACAGTCCTCAGATCGCCATTATTGATTTCTAACAGCATACCATTGAGATAGTAACGAACATCCTGCTGTGCCATTGCGAATTGTGTCTTTTCTATTAGGCGGCTGAGGGTAGCCTCATTTATTCCCATTATGTTGTTACTTGGTGTCGGTTCAATAACCGGGTAGTCTCTCGCTGGTAGGAGGCTTAGTGAAAATCGACTTCTGCCTGATTGCAGTCTAACCTTATCATCACTGACATCGAGTGTTATCGGTGCAGATTCTGGTAGTGCCTTACAAATATCGAGAAGCTTTCGGGCAGGAATAGTAAAGTCTGCTTCTCCCTCACATTCCACTTGCGCTTCTGTTTTCAATTCAACTTCCAGATCTGTGGCAGTGAGTTGCATTGTATTATTACCAGCGTTAACGAGAATGTTTGCAAGTATTGGTAGTGTTTGACGTCTTTCGACGACACCGGCAATCTTCTGTAAAGGTTCGAGTAGGTTTTCCCTGTCTGTCTTAATTTTCATATTTATCCACTCAGCTTATATTAAATTCTTTTTAAGAAAGTAGAACTGTTATTATTATTAGTGTCATATCTTTTCAGTGTATAAGTTTTTAACTGTTTGTTTTATCGATGTTTTTTTCATTATCTTGGGTGTTTTCAAGCTATCTGTTCTTGCGCATTATCTGTTGATGGATTGTGGATAGATCATCATTTCAATTTTACCTGATTTTCTCAACAATTTATCCACATTAACTGCTGAGAGTTCTTAACAGATTAGAATAATCTTCTGATATGCGGGGATCACTCTCACGAAGTTCCTTGACCTTGCGGTTGGCGTGAATCACGGTTGTGTGATCTCTGCCGCCAAATGCGTTACCAATCTCCGGAAGACTGTGATTTGTCAACTCTTTGGCAAGGGTCATTGCAATCTGTCTGGGTCGGGCTATGGATCTGCTGCGCTTGGATGAAGTTAGATCGGATGTACGGATTTGAAAATATTCCGCTACTGTTTTCTGTATGTTTTCTATTGTGATCTGTTTGTCATGGGCGGCTAGCATGTCGCGAAGCGCGTTTTTTGCAAAATCGAGATTGATTTCTCTACCTGTGAATGTTGAGTTGGCAATGACTCTTCGAAGCGCACCCTCTAACTCTCTGATGTTGGAACGTATTCGTTTTCCCATGAAGAAAGCGACTTCGTTGGGTAGCTCTACATTCAGTTGAAGCGCTTTACTTTGCAAGATAGCAACTCGTGTTTC
>JASFJX010000303.1:0-5363 GCA_050119385.1 Candidatus Thiodiazotropha sp.
TGGTTTATCTACTCAAGGCTCAATGACTATCATTTCGTCTATATCTTTGGCCGATAGGGTTTTCGCTTCCCGCAGCAGGGCGACCGCTTCAGCCAGCATGGGGCCGGGACAGATCCAGTATCTGTAGGGGATCTCAAGCATCGGCCGCTTACCCAATAAGCGCTTCAAAGCCGGGTGCTGCAGTTGGCGTTCGGCCAGGGAGAGACCACGGCTACTCTCACTGTAGGTGGAGGTGAACAGGGTGTCCGGTTGCCACAGGATGATCTGCTCAAGAGAGACCTGGCGATAGCCTTCGATACCCTGCTCCGCCGCAGGATTGCGCCAACCCGCCAGGCGCAATGCCTCGTCCTGGAGTGTATTCGCGCCACTGGTGTAGCCACGGGGTTGGTAGAACAAGGCCTTGGGTCCCGGGGGATTGTCCGGATCGCTGTGACTGCGTAGTCGTTGCTGCATCTCTGTTATCAAGGTCTCCCCCCGCTGCACTTGGTCGAGCTTGGCGGCAAGTCGGCGGATGTCGTCGATAATCGCCTCCACGGTGTGGCTGTGAGGGAGACTGAAAAGCTCGAATCCCAACAGTTCGAGGGTGGAGGTCAGTCGTGGATTGGTGTTCGACGACGTGAGAACCAGATCCGGGCGGAGACTGATGATCTCTTCCAGTCGTGCCTGATTCAGGGGGTATCGAGCGGCTTGTTCGGCGACGAAAGAGCTTGCGGGTTCGACGGCAAGATGGCTGACCGACGCCACCTGCCGGGGATCGGCCAGTAGCAACAGCAGCTGATCGGTGCAGAGGTTGATCGAGACTACACGACGGGGGAACGTCTGTGCCGCTGCAGGCAAAGAGGCCAGCAGCATTAGCAATATCCCGATCAATCTGCGCATCAAGCTCACTCGATATGATAGTTGAGGGCCAGCCAGAGGTTTCTCTCCGGTGCCGGGAAGTAGGCGGCCTGCTGGGTGAAACTAGCGTCGTAGCCTGCGGCGCCGGAGTTGGCATACGCTTTATTAAAAAGATTCTCCACCCGCAAACTGAGGTGCCAGGAGCCACGGCGATAGTGGGCGCTCACATTGGTTACTCCGAAACCGGCAAGACGCGCCAGGGCGTTGTTGAAATCATTCCCCATAATACGCTCACTGGTGAACAGGGTTTCGCCCATCAGGCTCCACTGAGGTGAAAACTGCCAATCAGCACTGAGCTTGGCCGAACGGGCCGCCACCAAGGGGATACGGTTGCCCTTGAAGGGGCCGTCGGTGATGGTCGGATCCGTATAAGTAATGCTGCCACCGAGGATCAGGGCTGGGTGGGCCTGCCAGCTGCTCTCCAGGGTGATCCCTTTACGACGGGTCTCTTCCAGGTTGGTGTTGACGAATCCCGTGGCATCGTAGCTGATCTCATTTTCGAGATCGAGTCGGTAGAGCAGCAGCAGGGTGCGTAGGTTGGGTCGGCTCCACTCTATGCCACCCTCATAAGAGGTGCCGGTCTGGTTCTCGATACCCACGGGTTGGCCGTAGACCACATTGGTATGTTCATCCACGGTGGCGAAGCGGTAGTTCTGATCGAGCCTGACAAATAGGCGCAGATCCGCATCGGGAGTGAAGTTGAAGCCGAGGGCGGCGGCGTTGACGCTGTCATCCAGCTTATCGACACCACTGCCGCTGTCGATTTCGTTCTCAACCTTTGCGTGGCGATAGCCCACTGTGGTCGTGATCCGGTCGGTCAGGGGTGCAATCAACTGCAGGTAGTAGGCATCAATGAACTGATCCAGCAACTGTGGGCCGAAGCTGGTGTGCAGCGCATAATCGGTACGCTCCAGGTCGGCGCCACCGGTAAACGTCGCTTCGCCTGAGGCAAAGGGAAAGGTTGCGATAAGCCGGGGATTGAAGCCCAGGACCTCCCTGTCCTGAGTGGAAACCGATCCCGCAAGGGTACGGAAACTGTTTTGAAAACGACGCTCGTTGTCGCGCCGGGTGATCTCCCCCTCGAATGACCAGTCATTGCTTAATGTCTGCTGTACACCGATACGGCTGATGTCCGATTCCAGATCGCTGAAGTCTCCGGCATAGGTGGCGATCGACTGCCTGCGGTCTTCCTCCATCTCCGACAGGAAGAGCGAGCCCGGCAATTGCCGGTAGTCATCCACCCGTTGATGTTCGATAAAGAGTTCACCCTGTGGGTGCCGGTAGTCGAGGCGCAGATTATAGTCGTCACGCTCGATTTGATTGTTGTCCCGGTAGTTATCGCTCTCCCGGTGCTTGGCGGAGAAGTTATAGGCCAATCCGTTGTCCAGCCGCTTGCCGATATCGGCATAGAGTTCGGATCCACTGTAGCTACCCACGCCGGCATTGAGATTGGCGCTGAACGTCTCCACTTCACGGGTGATGATATTCACCATACCGCCCACGGCCTGGTTACCATACAGGGTGCCGGCACTGCCCTGAACGATCTCGATGCGTTCAATACGTCGCAGGTCGATGCTGTTCAAATCGGGTGCGGCCCGGTCACTGCTGTTGTTGAGGCGGCGTCCATCCACCAGTATCAAAGTGTTTGCCCCCGCATTGGCGCCGAAGCCGCGCATATCGATGGTTGCCTGGCTGCCGTCGCCATAGAGGCTAGTGATCTGTATGCCGCTATGAGCGCTCAGCAGTTGCAACAGATTGTGCGCCGCGCTCTGCCCGATCTCCTCCCGGTTTATGACACTGATAACCGAGCCGGTCAAAGGATCCGTCTGGGTGGTCCGTGATGCACTGACCACAATCGTTGGCAGTTGGGTCTCTTCAGCCAAGCCGCAAGTCGATAGAAAAAGGGAAAGGCAGGTGGCTACCAGTAGAGATATTGCTAAATACTTCATTGAGCCTCCATGGGACGGGCACCTTCAGCAGGCGGGAAGCTACAAGGGTGTTGCTGAAAAATCAAGATATATAGAAATATAGTTGCCTATTCATGCAATATGACGGTTTCTGTTGTCTCGGCTTTTGGATAGAGTGTCTGAAATATACTTGAGACGATGTTCCCAGGACATCCAGGACAATTTTGCACAAACTGACTAACTACCGTGATTATCTATCTCCATGGACTCAACAGCGCCGGCAGTTCCGGCAAGGCAGCAGTGCTAAGAACGTCGCTCCCCGAGATACAGCTTGTCACCCCTACCTATCCGGCCCACGCAGCGGCGAAGGCTGTCGAAAGCCTGAGCCAAATCCTGCAGCCTCTGATCGAGGATGAGCGAAATGCAGACGAACCCCTGGTCATGGTCGGCAGCTCCATGGGTGGCTTCTATGGTGCCTGGCTGGCGCAACAGCTGCAATGTCACCATCTGGTGATGATCAATCCCGCCCTGCGGCCCTGGGAGCTGCTGCAACAGGTGGTGGGTTGGCAGTTCAATCAGGCCCTGAATGAGCGTTACTATCTATCGTCGGAGATGGTGGCCGCTACCCGGCAATATGCAGTGGAACCGGCTCCTGGGGGAGTGCCCACAACCCTGCTGCTCGATAAGGGAGACGAGCTGATCGACTACCGGATTGCCGAGAGAATCTATCGCGGCATCGGTGATCTGCACTGTTTCGAGGGTGGCAGCCACACCTTTGAGCATATGCAGGAGGCGGTGGCGATCATCGCTGAGATTCACCGCTCGTTGGCGGAGATGAAAAAATCCGCTAATGAATAACGAGTAAGCCCTGCAATCACCCCTCTTCGAACGGCTCACTAAACGAGCAATCCTTCTGTGGGCAGACCTTCTCGGTGCCTTTACGCTTGGTGGTTTTGATGGTCAGCACGGGCCAGCCGCAGTTGGGGCAGGGCTCGGCGACCGGTTCATTCCACACCGCGTAGTCGCAATCAGGGTAGGTGGAGCAGGAGTAGAAGATCTTGCCGCGCCGGGATTTTCTTTTCAGTAGGGTACCCTTGTTACACTTGGGGCAGGTAACGCCGGTATCCTGGGGTTTCTCCAGCGGTTCAATATATTTACATTTGGGGTAGCTGGTGCAGCCGATGAATTTACCGTAACGGCCGCGTTTGATGATCAGTTCAGAGCCGCAATCGGGGCAGCTGCGCCCCTCAACAACCTCGGGTTCCTCCTTCTCTGCGGCATCCGCATTGAGATCCCGCGTGTAGTCGCACTCGGGATAGTTAGTGCAACCGATAAAGCGACCGTGCCGGCCAAGGCGGATGGAGAGCTGTTTGCCGCATTGGGGACAGACTTCGTCCAGGGCTTCATGGGTGACATCGCTGCGTTTGACGTTTTCCTGGGTATGGTCGATCTGGTCCTTGAACGGCCCCCAGAATTTGCTCAACAGCGGTATCCAGTCTTCTTCACCGCGGGAGACCGCATCGAGCTCGTCCTCCAGGTTGGCGGTGAAGTCGTAATCCACGTAGCGGGTAAAATACTCGGTGAGAAACTTATTTACCACTCGCCCCACGTCGGTGGGTTTAAAGCGCTTCTTCTCCAGTACCACATATTCCCGATCCTGCAGGGTGGATATGATGGAGGCGTAGGTAGAGGGTCGGCCGATGCCATATTCCTCCAGGGCCTTTACCAGGCTTGCCTCGCTATAACGGGGGGGCGGTTCGGTAAAGTGCTGTTCAGGGCGGATCGCTTTCAGCGGCAGAGTCTCGCCTTCAATCAATGGGGGCAGCAACTTTTCGTCGCTGTCGCTCTTGGCGCCGTCATCGAGTCCTTCCTGATAGACGGTGATGAACCCCGGTTTGGCGATAACCGAACCGTTGGCGCGGAAAAGGTTGCCCTTGCCACACTCCAGATCAGCGGCGACTGTGTGGATGGTGGCGTGGATCATCTGACAGGCCACCGATCGCTTCCAGATCAGCTCATAGAGTTTCGCCTGGTCCTTGGTCAGGTGACTCTTGATCTCTTCGGGTATGCGTAGCACCGAAGTCGGTCTTACCGCCTCATGGGCCTCCTGGGCATTCTTGGATTTGGTCTTGAAGTGGCGTACTGAAGGTGGTAGCTGGTCAACCCCATAGCGCTTGCTGATCAGCTCACGGATTTCAGCCAGGGCCTCATCCGCCAGATGTACCGAGTCGGTACGCATGTAGGTGATCAGGCCGACGGTGCCCTGGCCCACGTCCACGCCCTCGTAGAGCTGCTGGGCGGTGCGCATGGTGCGTTGTGCGGTGAAGCCCAGCTTGCGGGCCGCCTCCTGCTGCAGGGTGGAGGTGGTAAAGGGCGGCGCGGGATTGCGTTTGCGCTGCTTCTTCTCGACCTTGACTACCTGCAGGCTACCGCCGCCAGCCTGCGTCAAATGCTTTTCAGCCTCTTTGGCGCTGCTCTCGTCAGTAATACTGAACTTCTCCAGCTTTTCACCCTGGTAGTGGGTGAGACGGGCAGAGAATGCCTGTTTATCCTTTTGCG
>JASFJX010000304.1:0-5346 GCA_050119385.1 Candidatus Thiodiazotropha sp.
CAGATGTTGGAAAGCATGCTCGATATGAATATTCCGATGCCGCTCTCTTCCTTTGGCAGGATCGGCGAATGGTATGCCATCTTCGGTGCACTCGATCAGAACTCAACCGCTGGCAGCATCATCAAGGAGTTGACCGTACTGAGTGATAATGCGATCGATGCCCTTGACGCCATGAGCGAATATCTCAACTAACCGACTATCCCCAGAGGAGTCAAACAATGGAATTCTTCAAGAAGTTGATTACTGCCATTCGCGGTGGAAGCCGCGAGATCGGAGAGGCGATTCTCGACAGCCAGGGTATCCGCATCTATGAACAGGAGATAGAGGATGCGAAAGCGGCAATCAAACAGGCCGAAGACGATCTGACAGCTGTTATGGCCAAGGAGATGCAGGCCGGCAGGGAGATCGAGCGTCTTGAGAAAGAGATTGCCGATTATGAGAAAAAGGCCCTCGAACTTCTGGAAAAAGGCGAAGAGACTCTGGCTAGCGAAGTGGCAGGCAAGATTGCCGAGTTGGAGGCAGAGCTGGAGAATCAGAAGCAGGCAAAAGAACGCTTCAAAGAGCATGTGGTCAAGGTCAAGGAGATGATTAAACAGACCCATGCCAAGATACGGGAGCACGAACGGGAAATCGCCATGGTCAAGACGACCGAGAATGTGCAGAAGGCGACCGTTTCGATCAGCCAGCACATGGATGGCGGCAGCTCGAAGATGGTTGCCGCGAAGGAGTCCCTTGAACGTATCAAGCAGCGACAGCAGGACCAGTCAGATCGCATGAGCGCCGCAGAGACGCTGAAGGCTGAACTCAGCGGCGCCAACCTTGAGGAGAAGCTCAAGGCGGCCGGTGTCGGTGACAGTGGGGATCGACAGAAACAGGTTCTGGCCAGGCTCAAAGCCAAACGGCAGGACTCATGAAATCCAGCTGAGTTAATGAAGAGAGGGGTGGGTCTCGGCCCGTCCCGTTGAATGTTGCCGATGAATCAATGAGTGAAAAACGAAAGGCTAAACCCAAACGTTGGTCGGAGTCCGACAAGGCGATTCGTGCCACCCAGGTCGCCTTTGATGTAGAAAACGAGATCATCGATAGGATCAAGATGCAGGCCTGCGAGAAGGGTGTAACTCCTTCTGATATGATCCGCCTGATTCTCGGGTTGGAGGTGACGGCGAAGCGCGTCAGGCCGAGGTTAACCATGTCGTTGAAAGAGCAGGACTACCGGGACCTGGCTGAGAAGTATGCTTTAAAGCCGAGTGAGCGCCTTGCTATCAAAGCGAAGATTATCGAGGAGATCAGAGATTTTGCACTAGGGCTTCGTCAATAAATATGATGTACTTCGCGAGCACTATTGAGTGGCCTGATGGCAGTTACAATGGTGCCGTGTATCGATAGATTCAGCCTCCGGCAGCAAAGTGTGATCCGGTGGCTGCTAACCAAGTGCCGCCCCCAGGCGGAACGGTGACAAAGGGAGTCGTTAGTGAGCGCATTTACCGATGTGATCAGCAGTTATCCCACCAGTGTCTACACTGTCGTGCTGGGTATCATGCTGGTGTTTTGGATCTTTGCCATTGTCGGTATGTTCGATATCGATATCTTTCCCAGCGATACCGGGGATGATGTGTTCGATGGTGACGTCGATCTCGATGGGGAGATTCCGGGCTTTATCGGACTGCTTCACACCCTGGGGCTGACCGGTGTACCCCTGACCCTTGTCATCAGCATCGTTGCGTTGTTGGGTTTTATTCTCAGTTATTTTTCCAGCGCCTGGATTCTTCTTCCGCTGGGCTCGGATATTCTCCGCTACCTGATCGGAACCGCTATTCTGGCTATCAGTTTTTTGCTCGCCATTCCTATCACAGCGCAAGCGATTAAACCCATGAAGCCTCTCTTCGTGAAACACTATGCACCATCGAAGCGGGACTATATAGGACACCTCTGCGTAGTCACATCCTCCAAGGTGGACAGTGAATTCGGCATAGGCGCGGTGGAGACCCACGGCGCGCCGTTACAGGTCGATATCCGCGCCCAGGGAGGGGAGGTCTACAACAAAGGCACAACGCTACGTATTGCCGACTATGATCCGGCCAAGGATACATTCGACGTCATCAGCGAAGCGAAGTATGAACAACTCATCAGTTAATTTTTAGTTTTTTAAGGAAAACAGCTTATGGAGACTATATTTCTAATCATCGTTTCCTCTGTAATTATTCTACTGGGGGCTTTTTCCCTCTTCGCCAGCTTCTACAAGAAGGTTCCGCAGGGAAAGGCGATGATTGTGAGTACCCTGAGCAGGGAACCAAAGGTTACCTTCACCGGTAGTCTGGTGCTTCCCGTGATCCATCTCAGGGAGATGATGGATATCGATCTGAAGACCATCGAAATCGACCGCCGCGGATCCGATGGACTCATCTGCCGCGATAACATTCGAGCGGATATCAAGGTTACCTTCTTCGTCCGTGTTAATAAGACCTCGGAGGATGTGCTCAAAGTGGCCCAGGCGGTGGGTGTCGATCGAGCATCCGATCAACTGGCTGTGGAGGAACTCTTCTCCGCTAAATTCTCGGAGGCGTTGAAGACCGTAGGCAAGCGCATGGACTTCATCATGCTGTATGAAGAACGGGACGCCTTCCGCGACGACATCATCAAGGTGATAGGCAAGGATCTCAACGGTTATGTGCTTGAAGACGCGGCCATCGACTACCTGGAACAGACCCCGGTGGATTCCCTCGATCCCAACAATATCCTCGACGCGGAAGGTATTCGCAAGATCACCGAGCTGACCGCGACTCAGCATATTCGCACCAACGAGTTCCAGCGCGACGAAGAGAAGGCGATCAAGAAGAAAGACGTGGAGACCCGGGAGGCGGTGCTGCAGCTGGAGAAGCAGGAGCAGGACGCTATCGCACGCCAGTCCCGCGAGGTGGCCACTATCCAGGCCCGGGAGGAGGCCGAAACCAAAAAGATCCAGGCCGAGGAGCACCTGCGAGCGGAAGAGGCGCGCATCAAGACCGAAGAGGCTGTCTCCATCCAGGAGGAGAACAAGCAGCGGGAGATCGAGGTGGCCGCCTATCATCGCCAGAGCGTTACCGTGAAAGAGGCGGAGAAGGTGCAGAAGGCCCAGGAGCTCGAAGAGGTCGAGCGCAATCGTGTCGTGGCACTGGCCGACATCGCCAAGGAGAAGGAGCTGGAAGAGCAGAAAAAAGAGATCGCCGATCTCATCAGCGAGCGCATTTCAGTAGAGAAGCGGGTGGCCGAAGAGGAGGAGAATATCGAGCGTGTGCGGATCGTCTCCAAGGCGGACCGGGAGAAGGAAGCCACCATCATCACCGCCGAAGCCAAGGCCCAGGAAGACCTGGTGCGCGAAGTGAAGGCGGCGGAAGCGTCTGCCCAAAAGGCGATACAGAAGGCCCAGGAGGAGGTCACCCTGGCCGAAGGTCGCAAGAATGCATCCGTGCTCGATGCGGAGGCCGCCATCAAGCAGGCCGAAGCGGTGCGTTTCCGCGAGGCGGCCCCGGGCCTGGCCAAGGCCGAGGTGATGGAAGTCACCGCCGCCGCCAAGGAGAAGGACGGGCTGGCGGAGGCCGTTGTGCTGCGTGAGAAGCTGGAGGCTCAGGCCATCGGTGACGAGAAGGTTGGCCTGGCCGCGGTGCGGGTGCAGGAGGCTGAAGCGGATGCCATCGAGAAGCGGGGTGAGGCGGATGCCAAGAACATCGAACTACGCTTCCTCGCCGAGGCCAAGGGATTACAGGAGAAGTTCGCCGCCATGGATGCCATGAGCGACAAGTCCCGCCAGCACGAGGAGTTCCGCCTCAAGCTGGATCTCAGCCATACCGAGACCCTGCGCTGGATCGAGGCCAACACCGAGATCGCCAAGGAGCAGGCGGAGGTGCTCGCCACCGCCCTGGCCGATGCCAAGATCGACATCGTCGGGGGTAGCGGCGACTACTTCGAGAAGTTCGTCAATGCCCTTGCTATCGGTCGCTCCATGGACGGTATCGTGCGCGGAGAGACGGCACAGAAGGTGTTCGGTAAACACCTGGAAGGGGAGGCCGACCTGGTGGAAGACATCAAGGAGATTGCAACCGGTCTGGGCGGCAACAGCGACAGCATCCAAAACCTGACGCTCAGCGCCTTCATCGCAAAACTGATGCGCGATGGCACTGCGGAACAGAAAGAGATGTTGAACAAGCTGATCGGCTCGGTCACTCAGTAGTCACCGCAACCATGATCGCATCGGGGAGGTGGCAAGCGCTTTCTCTCCGGTTCGGTTGTCAAAGGATATCCCGGGAGTTGGCATGTCTGACGCTGTTACATCGGACCAGAATCAGGAACTGGAACGAGCCGTTGCCGAGGGTGGCGCCTATGAGGTCATTCGCAAGCGCCTGCAGGAGCAGGCGGAGCGGCTGGGTGAGAAGGCGGCTTCCCTCAACCAGGCCCGTATCGAGGCGTTTGGTGCTTCGTCGTTGGAGATCATCGGCCGGGTGCGGGTGCATACCGAAAACAATTGTATCGCCCGTGACATCTCACTGCTCGATGAGAGCCTGCTATTCGGCTACAACGTCTTTATCGGCCTGAAGAAAGAGACTCGAGTCAGCGATGTGTTCGGTCTCTACCGGCTGATTACCACCGATGAGGGTTTCGAGATCGAAGCACGCCCTCTGGCGGGCACCTTTCTTGACGACGCAAGCTTCGTGCGGGACTTTCACGAACTCTACACCTACTACAAGGATACCCGCCTGGCCAAGCTATTGGTTGCCAACCAGCACCTCTTCGCCACCTTTCAGATCGGCGACAAGATCTCCGACATCAAGGTCTTCCGCTGGGCCATCGCCAACGACGGCAGCGTACGCTATATCGACAACCGGGGCGAGCGGGAGATACCGCAGCCGCCGCGCTACGATTTCGATTGGAGTCCCTGTGGCCGCGAGCACTTTGTACAAGGCAGGTATCCTCACATCAGCATCCAGGACGAGGTCTTCGTCGACAACCTCAACGGCAGCCTCACCTTCAAGATCGAGAACAACACGGAGGCGGGCCTTGGCATCTACGAGGAGACGGTGGAGGACGACAATCAGTCCCTGGCTGACGCCAATGTCCACTACGCCCGCCTCGGCAGCCTGATCGTCATCAAGGTACTGCCCTACCGGGAGGAGCAGTGGCGCCACTACGTCTTCGACATCAAGGCGAAAAAGGTCAGCCGCATCGACGCCATCGGCGAGGCCTGCATCCAACTACCCGAGGATCACGGATTGATCTTTCCCGGCGGCTACTATCTGGAGAGCGGAGAGAGCAAGTCCTTCGACGAGAACGTGCGCGGCATGAAGTTCGAGCGGGTGGTCAAATCCCCCAATG
>JASFJX010000305.1:0-5343 GCA_050119385.1 Candidatus Thiodiazotropha sp.
CCATATCCGCACCGGTAATGACATCAACAATCTTGTCATTGGTTATCGCAGTTGAGAAAGCAGATGATCCCCAAAACAGGAGTGAGATTAGAAGGCTGATACGTCCCATAGCTAGTTTCTCCTTAACCAATAATTTGTCCATACGCTCCGCATCCATTCTTTCAGTCATTTATCAGCAATAATTGCACCATATTCTTTTTAATTTATTTTTACAATAGCCTACGATTCGAACACTGTTTACTGACTCCCAGGCTTGTAAAGTATCTCGACACTTTATGAATAGATTTATCCTGATGTATCACACAGCTCAATAACCTGCTTTTCAGGAAAACAGTTAATCTGCACAGCTTTCGCATGCAGATATGCCTAATAATATTTCTGTACTTAATACACTAATTATAGAATACCGAATCATTTACGTGTAAATAAATCCGACACTTTGATTTGACAGCGCAAAAACTACGGCTTAATCCTAATGTTTCATCCGGAAACGCGATGATCCTGCCGGAATCTCCGTTCAGATTCGGATTTGTGATTGAGTTAATCGCCTAAGCTATTCACAATTAAGCATAAACCGTAGCTGGGCGACGAGACTGGTACGAGAACGCTTCTACGCGTGTCGGTTACACTTTGGAGTTTGCTAATATTCCAGTATTCTCTCTTAAAAACCACAGGTTAATTTCTTTCAAGCGACCGTGTGAAATATTCGGGTTAATATTTATCATCCACTTCTTACTATATTTATGCTTAGATAACAAAAAAATAGATAATTAAGATACAATATAGTCGCAACAAGGTTTAGTTCAAAATCAAGAAAGCATTTTAGGTTCCGTTCAATTATTGGGGGCCCATGGAACGACTAGCTGTAGTTGTGGATTGGCAAGGACAGTGTCAACTTCGTTCGACACTTCACAGGCTAATGGCATGCGACGAGCGAATTCTTGCTAAGCAGCCTATTTACATAACCAATCAAGCCGCATTGGGACAAGTTAGCAACCCCACAGCAACAAGTGATAGGCGCTTGATTTTAGTGAGTGATGCTCGAATCGACAATCGAGAAGAGTTACTTGACCAGCTTTGGACATCACTTGACAATTCAATAATTGTTAGCGATTCCGATCTGATACTCGCCGCTTATATAAAATGGGGTAAAAGTTGCCCAGAACACCTGATTGGTGACTTTGCCTTTGCTATCTGGGACTCAACAAAGGCTGTACTATTTGCCGCCCGCGATGGCATGAATATGCGGACCCTCTACTATTTACATACTGCATACGGACTCTGTTTAGCCAGTGAGGAGGAGCAGCTGCTTAATCACCCTGCCATGACTCCACAGCCCAGCGAATTGGGACTTGCTGGTTGGCTAAGTGGCTGGCCTGATCCGATGATTTCCATGTTCGACGGCGTTGATGTGCTACCTCCCGGGCACTCTCTTACAGCGGATGCCAATAGCACGACAATTCGTAAATTCTGGGATATCGATCCAGAAAAGCAGATCCGTTACCGCCAGCTACAGGACTATGAGGCCCATTTACATGAGCTACTTTGTCGCGCCGTTGAAGACCGTTTGCATAGCTCTAGCGAGGTGGTAGTAACACAAATGAGTGGTGGCATGGATTCTACCACGGTCACAGCTCTAGCCAAACAGGCAGCAGAAAAACAATGCAAAAAGCTGCTAGTCTTATCGCATTCTTATCATTCAACCTCTTGTTGTGACGAAACACAGCGAATACATGCGATGCTCAAACATCTGTGTATCGATGATTTCCACTTCCTCCCAGCTGAACAACATACCGATCTTGACTTCCAGACGCTCTATCCACCCATCCGTGACTGCCCAGGGACAGTACTCTCACCCCGCTATATTGACGAAATGACAATAATCAAAGCCGCAGGCGCCCAGGTCTTATTAACAGGCAGTGGAGGTGACGAGATGACCTGGGGACACAGCCTTACATACAGTCAACGCCTGCTGAGCGGTGAACTAAAAGTGATTTGGGAGGTAATCTCAGGGTGCAGGGAGATGCAGTTACCATTGCTGCGTAGTCTGCGCCAACTCTTTGTCAATCCTTTTATGCCTAGTTGTTTGAAGCGTGCACTAGGACGTTCCCCCGGTTCAATTAAACTGCCTGACTGGGTTCCTAAGACAGCGATTCAACGGTTAGACCTGCAGGAGCGACTGCTTGCCCCATCGAACACCCATTTCCACAATCCTGCCTTGCAGGCACGTTATGAAGCGCTGAAACGAACCTCCACACTCAATTCTGTTCGTTCCTATGCACGGGCTGGTGCTGAACACGGTATCGATGTACGACATCCCTTCTTCGACACACGGATTGCTGAATTCAGCTTTGCCATACCGGATGATCTGTGGATCAGGGAGGGCTATCCAAAATGGCTTCTACGCAAAACCATGGACAGTGTGCTTCCTAATTCAGTCTGTTGGAACCGGCATAAAGTGATCTTTGACAGTTTCTTTAGCGAGTTAATTCGCAAGCAGCCTGAGAATATAAGGGGCATTCTTTCAGACACGCGACTACAGGAGATGGGATTACTCGACAATAGAAAACTACTAGCGGCTTATAATACCGTGATTAACGGAAAACAGCCGTCACTCAATGTCGATCTACTTTACGCTCTGATGACACAGGTATGGTATCAGAAATACTGGGCAGATTGATTATACTTATAATGCTGAGCCAACAATCGCAAATAAGCAACTCGCGATGCAATTGCGTTACAGACCAACTTGTAAAAGCCCTCTGCTCCAGACTCAATCGACGAAACGCCCTATTTCACTCCATTGGTCCTTTTTGAGCTCGGTATAATATTCGCTGACATCTGCTGAATCATTCAGTACCTTATCCCGCAAGGTCAACCAGGCGTGGGCTTCCAGTCTATCCTCTGCCATTCGTACGCCAATGCGGACTTGGCATATAATCTTTCGTCGTGCAAGGATCCACTGTTGCGCGAGAGTGCGGCGCAGGCAGTTCATTGGCCGAATATGATTTCGAGCTGCATACTCGGTAACCTGTATCAAGTGAGACACCTCAAGCAGTTGTGACTCATCAATCATGGATATCTTTGGTTTCGATACGAACCAATGCCGCCATTTATTATAGGGACGCCAAAGAATAACCAGATCAATCCAAATCAGAGTTACCCAGGCTTCTATCAATAGCATACCGTCTTTAACGCCTAACTGCTGTAACCGATGGAGTCTATGCGTCAGATTTTTTAACCAGACCATGCTCTGCCATTGCTTCCAGCAATTCAAAAAGGTCATTACGAACAGTTACTGCACTGCTCTCATACTCGGCTAAAATACCTTCCACCACAGCATCGATGGATTTGGTATTCTGTAATAGCTCAACCATTCGGGTACCAACGCTATCCAATGTATAGTAGTTGCCAGTAGAAGGATCCAGTATTACAGTCTCATCGGCTACCGCCTGAAGTAGCAAGTCTCTCTTTATTTCATATTGCATAGTATCAGTGCACTTAATCTATGTGTGAAAAACCTATCAGATATTTAACCTTAACAGGAATCTCAACCTATCCACTCTGTTACTCGCCGAAGTAACAAAACAAATAATCCTAATCAGAGTTTAATAATCCTATCCGCAAGCGCAAGGCTAGCAGGACGGTGGGTAATGATAATAACAGTGCGAGTCTTCAGTAATTCTCGGCACCTCCGGATAACATGATGCTCCCCCTCCACATCGAACATAGCAGTAGCCTCGTCTAGCAACAGTATCACCGGGTCACTGAGCAGGATACGGGCAAGGGCAATGCGTTGCTTTTGTCCTCCTGAGAGGCGAATACCCTGCTCACCTATCCGTGTTAAATAACCATCCGGCAATTGGGATATGAAATGATGAGCATGTGCCGCTTGAGCGGCGCGTTCGACCTCCTGCATCCCCGCGTCTGGCCGACCGTAACGGATATTCTCCTCAATCGTACCATCTAATAGCAGAGTATGTTGCCCAACCAGACCGATCTGCCGACGCAGGCTAGTATAGGAGACCTTACGGATATCGATACCGTCGATCTCTATATGTCCCTCCACTGGCTCATAGAAACGTATTAGCAGATGCAACAGGGTGCTCTTACCCACCCCGTTAGGCCCTGTGATAGCCACTGTTTCACCCACTTCGATTTGGAAATTCAGGGATTGAAATAGATCCGGCTGACCTGGGTAGTGAAAACGGACATCTTTAAAGCAGATCTCACCTTTCAGCGGCGGCATCTCTTGCTCACCGTCAGCTTCTTGCTCAGGTGCTACAGAAAAGATCTTCAACAAACGCTCTGATGAGCCCCTCGCCTGCTGTAGATGGCCGTAGAGATTAGCCAGGCTGCTCACCGGCCTGGCAAACAATAGACCATATAAAAGTAGACTAATCAGCTCAGGAATGGTGAGTTCACCTTGTAGCAGGTGTTCACTACTTACCCACAAAACCAACAGAATGCCTGCGGAGGCGAGTAACTGAAGTACAGGAGACAGAATGGCCTGTAATTTCAACTGTTGCGACCTTAGATGCAATACTTCACTAGTCTGTTCTTGAAATCTTTTTGATTCTGTCGACTCTCTAACAAAGGATTTAATCAAAGGTAATAATCCAATATTCTCCTCGGCAATTGCTAGTGTATCTGCCTGCTTTTGCATCAATGCCATGGAAATCGGCCGAATCCGCCTACCAAGTAACTTGAGAGTAATAACAAAAATAGGAATCAGCACAGCCACCAATAAGGCAACAAACAGATCGATCCACGCCATTAATACAAAGGCACCTGTCAGTACAAGGAATATTGGCGCTATACCTGTCAGAGTCCCAGTAAAGAAGTGACTCAGAATCGTCACATCGTTACTGAGTAATGCCAGTACATCACCACGTTTTTGATCATGAAAGTAATCAATAGGCAAAGCTTGAATATGGTCATAGAGTCGATTGCTTAAATGGGCCAGGATTTTCGCGCCACTGCGTGTCACCAAGTAGGTGCTAAAAAAACGCATCACCGCCTGAACAAGGAACAATACCAACCAAAGCACTAAGATCTCGTTAACAGAAAGTACCCAGGCCGTTTCTACATGCAGCAGTTCTTCAGCATATCGACCTGCAAACCAGGGAGTTGCCAGTGACGCAACACTCTCACCCAGCATCAATGCACCCGCAAGTATCAGTGTGCCTCTGTAATTTATCAAATAGCCGAATAATTGCCTAAATTCCATTTAACATGTTGTACCCATTATTAGTTTCCTGATTATATGAGTAGATAGTTTCCACTTGAGAGTACTACTTACAGAGCCTAAAACCCTGTACACTATGGCATCTTTATGCCATA
>JASFJX010000306.1:0-5321 GCA_050119385.1 Candidatus Thiodiazotropha sp.
GCCCTGTTTTGCAATCCCTCCACGGCCGGCGACCAGGCTGCTGCTTTCACAGAAAGCTATTTTTATGATGACCTCCCGGTTGTCCTCTCTGCATCGAGACTTGCCCAGTCCCAATCCAATACACCGACGGCTATGACAGTCATCGATAAGAAAATGATCCAGGCCAGTTCAGCGTTAAATATTCCTGATCTTCTCAGGCTGGTTCCTGGATTCACAGTCGGCTTTTTTTCCGGCACCAGCAGCACGGTTACCTATCATGGCCACGCGGATGAATATGCTAGAGACATGCAGGTCCTGATAGACGGAAGATCAATATACGACCCTTTATTTGGAGGCATACCCTGGACTGAAATATATTTGAGTCTGGATGAGATACTGCGCATCGAAGTGATTCGTGGCCCCAATGCCGCCGCGTATGGTTCTAACTCTTTTGCCGGCGTAATCAATATCGTAACAGAGCACCCGGCCGACCTTCCCGGCACGATGCTGTCAGCCACAACAGGCTATGAAAAAACCCGTTACGTGGAAGCCGCACATGCTGATAGTGTCGGTAAACTGGACTACCGGTTGTCGACAAGTTACAAAGAGGAGGAAGGATTCGATAATCGCGACGATTCGTCACGGGCAAAATGGCTGAAACTTGACAGTGACTATAACATCGATATCAATAATTCTATACGTACCACTTTAGGTGTCTCCCATGGCAATTACGATGAAGGGTTGCCGAACCTGCTGCAAAGGGAAAGGGAACTCGACAATCAGTACAACTACCAGTTTATCGAGTGGAAACGCATATTATCAGAAAAATCCAAGATCAGTCTTCATTTTTACCATAACTACTACTCTGTCGATGATCTCAATACATTACCCACTCTCTCTGAACAAATAACATCCCTCGATGATTTGCAAGGATTTGATGAATCGGTCAGAACAGATATCTTTGCCGCCATGCTATCTGATGGGCTGTATGATTATGACACATTGTTAAGTGCATTGAACCTGACCGAGTCACCTATGCTTTTTTCATGGATCGGGCTCAAGTCTCACCGCTACGACCTGGAGTTTGAGCATACATCTGAGCCGCTAAAGGATCTCCGCGTAGCCTGGGGAGTTGGCGCAAGACAAGATCGGGGAGAAAGCTTTTGGTTGCTGCAGGAGGATGCGCCCATCTCGAGGGACCTCTACAGACTGTTCGTTAATGCCGAATGGTATGCCAACCAAAGCACGGTAATTAATGCTGGGGCAATGCTGGAGAAATTTGAAGGCAAAGATCACCTATTTTCACCAAGACTGGGGATTAATCACCATCTATCTCCATCGAGCACTCTGAGATTAAGCGGTTCAAGGGCCTATCGCATGCCGACTATCTATGAAGACAACGCCCATCTCTCTTTATATCTTGGCTCACAAGATGATGAATTCAACACCTGGGTCATCAGCACGGAAGAACTTGATCCACAGCAGTTAGAGCGTATTGAGCTGGGTTACTTTGGAAAATTCACAGATCATGGCGTCAATTTTGACATATGTCTATTTCATGAGAAGTATGAAAGCATCATCGATCAATACATCCACTTCAATATCCCCGATCCCGAGCGGGGCATTACAGATGACGTCGCACTTGAAGTACTAAATCAATTACTGAGTTTATATCAACGTGGTGCGTTAACTTATACAAATTTTGGAGAAGTCGAAGTCAATGGCATTGAAGTGGAAATCGACTTCCGCCCGACAAATAGAGACTTGATTTTTATGGGACTCAGTTATCTCAACATCAGCGGCAACGAACTGAAACGCATCAAAGACGGCATTCCTAGTTTTCGAGAGAATGCCGATGAAAAGATCCCAAAGAGAACATTCAGCTTGATTGCCAGCCACAGCTTCGACGATGGTTTGACTGCAAGTATGTCCTACTACTTTACTGACGAAATGGAATGGCCTGGAGAGGGTGACGCCGTACCCAACTTCAGCCGCCTCGATCTGAAGCTAACCAAACATCTCGATATTTCTGATCACAGCATCGATATAGCCCTAATTCTGCAAAACCTGCACAAGGAAAATTATGACTTTTATCATAACAATCGTATCGATGCCCATAATTTATGGGAACGGCGAATATATCTACAAGGCAAAGCTACTTTCTAATTTATTATTACAATGACAATACCTGGCAGTAAAAAGTCAGCTGTTTATCACTCTATGGGCGACACCTCCAATAACGGTAAGTCTAGCGCTCACAGTGTGCCTATACAATATTCATCCCGCTTAAAGAGGTATTCATATACCATTCTTCTTATGCTGGTTTTCACACTGACCAGCAATGTCAGCGCTAAAGACAGCAATATTCTGATCCTTCTAAGCGGGAACAATAATGTCTATCTTGATGTGGCGACGACAATCACCAACTCAACAATCAAAATGTGCCGAGATTGGGGGCTTGCATGCCAAGATGCCAATTATGAAATCAGTCAGATTTCCTCGCAACACAATCACTTTTCACATGACCACAGAGTCATAGTAACACTAGGCATAAAGGCAGCTGCGTTCGCTAAAAAACATTTTAGTAGCAACCACATCTTTTCAGCTTTGATTCCGAAAATCAGCAGAATCAAATCGAGCTCCCTGGGCGACAATGAAAACCATTACCTGTTATACCTGGACCAGCCGCTATACAGAAGCATGCTCCTAATCAACGCATTGTCGGACGGTTTTAAAAATATAGGGGTTATGATCAGCAGTAGCGATAATGACTCTGAAGAGATACTTACTCGCGCCGCATCCGACTTGGATATGATACTCAATATCGAGCGGGTTGATAATGCCGACCAAATCGGCACTTCACTCAACCGCTTGCTTGACAATTCAGATATTCTACTGGCACTTCCAGACATCAAAATCCATAATAAGACAACCGTCTCAAACATTCTTATTTCTGCCTATAGAAAACGTATTCCGTTGATAGGATTTTCTTCTGCTTATGTTAAAGCCGGCGCATTAGCCGCAATCTATTCATCACATGAGGATATCGCCTTTCATGTCAGGGACAATATCGTCAGTGTATATTCAGGAGAGACCATTGAAAACAGGGAACAGAATCCTGCGTATTTTTCAATATTGTTTAATTCTGAAGTAGCAAGGTCATTGGATTTTCCCACAAAATCTGTCCTTGAACTTGAAAACACAATAATCAAAAGATCAAAAGATAGCGATGATTAAAATAAAATCCTTACGGTTTCAGGCATTGATGATCAGCTTACTGCCGGCTTTCATCCTTGCCTTAACACTAACAATCTATTTGATCGGTAGCCAGCTTGGCAGACTGGATGAGTCGTTCAATGAAAGAGGCGTATCCATCGCCAACCAATCTGCCGCGATAAGCGTTTACGGCATTTTCACCCGTGATAAGTCAATTTTGGAGATGAGCCTAAGACCCGTTTTTCTCCAGTCAGATGTCTACAGTATTGAAGTTTACGATGCCATGGGCGGTCTCCTGTCAAGCATGACGAAACAATATAGCGAGGATGCCAGTAATCTTGCTAAATTCTCTGCGCCTGCTATCTATGTCTTGGAAGATATCGATATCATTGATTACCCTGACCAGGGTTTAAACAGTAGAGACAATATAAATCGCAGCATGGGCAGGGTAGTTCTTACCCTTAGCAAAACTCGACTTATCGACAATAGAATAATAATCATTCGTAACTCTATTATAATGTTGGTACTTGGCTTGATCTGCACTGCATTTTTTTCATTAGCACTGAGCAGGTCTGTTATCAAGCCTATAGACAGGTTGACCCAGGCTGTCTCTCGTATGAGAGATGGCGATCTAACTGCACGCGTTCCTGAAGTATCCAAGGGTGAGATACGAAGCCTCGAAGAGGGCTTTAATGCGATGACCAGTCAGATCATGAGATCCCATGAAACCATGCAGCAGCAGATAGACCATGCGACGTCTGAACTCACTGAAACAATGGAAGCGCTAGAGATCCAAAACGTAGAACTGGACCTGGCTAAAAAGCGTGCATTATCGGCCAGCAAGGCAAAATCGGAATTTCTTGCCAATATGAGCCACGAAATTCGAACCCCAATGAATGGTGTTCTAGGTTTCACCAATTTACTACTTAAGACAGACCTATCCAGGCAGCAGCGCGATCTTGTCAACACAATTTCCAAATCAGCCAGTAATCTCCTGGAAATCATTAACGAGATACTAGATTATTCAAAACTGGAATACGGAAAACTAGAACCCGAGACTGCACCATTTCAAGTGCATGACTGTTTTGAGGAGCCGACCGTATTACTATCACCATCCGCTCATGATAAAGGACTAGAGCTCATTCTACTCGTCTATTCTGATGTTCCAAATACCCTTATTGGGGATGAGACACGAATACGACAAATCCTGGTTAATTTAATTAGCAATGCCATCAAGTTCACTCATCAGGGAGATGTCATCATACGCGTAATGGTCGATGAAGAATCTGAAAATAAATGCGTACTGAAATTCTCGGTATCCGATACAGGTATAGGAATTGAAAAGAAAGCACAGGAAACCCTTTTTGAGTCATTCCAGCAAGCCGACTCTTCTACCAGCCGGGTTTATGGAGGAACAGGTCTCGGTCTGAGTATATGTAAAAAACTTGCACAATCGATGAACGGTGACATTGAGCTTATTAGTAATCCTGGCAAGGGTTCAAACTTTATTGTAACAATACCGCTGGTTAAACCAGCATTGAATCTAACCCAACCACATACCCACTATATCAGCGACAAGCAGGCACTAATATGCGATAATCATAAATTGTCGTTTTTAGCCACTAAGCATATCCTGGAATCTTTTGACATCAAAACCACAGCAGGCGAATTCCCTGTAACCCCCGGTAGTCAATATGATGTAATTGTTATGGGGTTTGAAAACAGTGAAATCCAAGATGGATATGCCGAAAGAGAAATTCGTCGACTACGAAGCATCTGCAACACGCCATTCCTGGTCCTGCTGAGTACATCTGAGAGAGTTATTATCGAGAAATTCCAGTCAATAAGCGATGACTTTTATTTATCCAAACCTTTCAGTACGAGCAAGCTGGCAGACACCCTTGACAGGGTTAATTCTGAATCTCGGCGCAGTTTGAAATCCACTACAGAACAACATCTCGACTTATCCAATCCGAGGCTGGAAAATTACAACATACTTGTCGTTGATGATAATGATATTAATCTTAAACTCATTAGCACTCTGATGCGTGATAACGGCGCTAACGTCACTGAGGCCAGCGATGGCTTACACGCGATATCGCAAACCCTGAAGAGGAATTTTGACC
>JASFJX010000307.1:0-5312 GCA_050119385.1 Candidatus Thiodiazotropha sp.
GCGCAGCGTGCGCGATGAGTTGTTACGCCATTGCCGGGAGGTTATTGCCAATCGCTACGGCCAGAGTGATGCAGAGGTGGCCGCCAGTGCCGATCTGGCGCGCATGATCGACCAGCGACATAGCGAGCGTGTCGTCGCGTTGATTGACGAAGCCCGTGCCGAGGGGGCTGAACTGCTCGTCGGTGGCAACCACGATCTGTCAGAATGCTATATTGCCCCCACTTTGCTGGGTAATGTGCCGCCGACGGCACGCATCGCGAACGAGGAGATCTTCGGTCCTGTGCTGCCGGTGATCGAATTTGATGAGATCGGCGAGGTGATCGAGTGTATCAATGCGCGGCCCAAGCCCCTCGCTCTCTATCTCTGGAGCAGGGACCGGGAGATCCAGCGCAGGATTCTGGGCGAGACCAGCTCGGGTGGTGTGGTGGTCAATCACTGCATTGTGCAGTTTGCCCACAGCGGTCTGCCCTTTGGCGGCATTGGCCAATCGGGCATGGGCAACGCCCATGGGTACTACGGTTTCAAGGCCTTCTCCCATGAGCGGGCCCTGTTGCGCGGCGGCTGGTTGCATCTGGTCAAGGCCTTTTTTCCGCCCTATGGACCGGGGAGACGACGCCTGATCAAGGCCGTGCTCATGTTGTTGCGCAGGCTTTGAATGAGGTTAGCCCGCAACCTGCAGTACCGGCCAACGCTGCTCGATACGCTCACCCCGAATGGCCACAAGGTCGCCGAATTGGAGCAACACCGCTTCCGATTGGGTCGGCCGCAGGAACAGGAAGTCGTCCACGGCCAGGCGGACGCCCTTGGCGGCGTGATAACCCTCCTGGTTGGAACTCGCGTAGAGGCCGGCTCGTTCAACACCGGCAGGTGATATCGGATCCGCAAGCCAATTACCGCCATAGATAAACAGTCTGTCGGCGGTGTTTCTATCCCAGATGGTCATGGGTTCAGCGAGCCACTCCAGGGTAGGGATGCCGGTGCTGGAGTGGCGTTTGAGCACCGGAGCGGCGATGAAGGCGCTGGGCTCGAAGTCGTTGAGCATGGGCAGGTCGTAGTGGCTGGGCTTCATCAGCGCCGAACCCACCGAGATATCGTTGAGCGTGGTATCCGATTCATAAAAGCGGAAACTGGGGCTGCCGGCGCCGTTGAAGGTCAACGGACCCTGCGCAAGCCGGGGAAACCGGTTGTGCAGCAAATCGATGCAGGCCTTGTAGCGCGACTTGACCCTGGGTATTTCTCCACTGGCCAGAAAGCCGGGCAGACCCATGAGATGGGCGTCGTAGCCCATGAAACCGGAAAAATCCAGGTGATCGGGATGGGCGGCTATGGTGTCCAGCGCAGCCACCAGGGCATCGGGGCCGGCGTAGCCACCGCGGTGCAGACCGACGTCGATTTCCAGGTTCACGCGCAGTTTGAGGCCGCGCCCCTGGGCCAGTTGCAAGTACTGCGCAAGCCGCGCATCCGAATCGATCAGCCACTGCAGCTGCCGCGCCGGATCAAACCTGCCCCGGTGGTGTTCGTAAAAGCTGGCCGCGGCGGCCACCGGCATGGGTTTACCCAATAGAAGGTCGGCCTGAGGCCGCCGGCGCGCCACCTCCTCGATGAAGGGGCGATGGAAAACCATGACCGAATCGGTGGCGGCCCGTGTGGCGATATAGTCAATCAATCCAGGACTGGGTAGTGATTTGGCTACAATGCGGTAGTTGCGCGGTGTGCCGGTCCCCAGGGATTTGCGCAAGCGCTCTATGTTGCGATCGAGCCGGTCCAGGTCAATGAGCAGAATGGGCCGGTCGATACCCTGGCGGCGCAGGGCGGCATTGAGCTTGGCGAAGTAGTTGGAGTGCCCGCCGCTGAACTTCCGCGGTCGTGCCCAAACCAGTGCCGCGGCTGCGGCGGCGCCAATGAGCAAGGTGCGGCGGGAAACCATGCTCAGGCACCGAACAGGTTTTTTAAGTGGGGATTGAGCATCTTGCCTTCCGGGTCGAGTTGCTTGCGCACCTCCTGAAAGTCCTGCCAGTGACGGGGGTAGAGCGCCGCCAGGCGCTTGGCGTCCAGGGTGTGCAGCTTGCCCCAGTGGGGACGACCTTCGTACTTCCAGAAGATGGGTTCAATGGCGGCGAAGTAGCGCCGGTAGTCGAGGTCCCCGAACTGATGCACCGCGATGCAGGCGCTGGGGCGCCCCTGGAACATCGACAGCCAGATATCGTCAGCGGCGACGCTGCGGTATTCCAGGGGAAAACAGACCGGAAGCCTTTGCTTGCGGATGGTACGCAGGATCTCCCGCAGGCAGTCCGGCCCGGCCTCTATCGGTACCATGTACTCCATTTCGCGGAAGCGCACTGCGCGCTGGTGGGGGAACACCCGGAATGAGGCGCCGGTGCGGGTACTCGTGGCCGCGTCACCCAAGGCCAATTTGAGCGCCATGTCGTAGAGTCCGCTTGCCCCGGGTATCCAGCTGATGGCTTCAAAGAGCTTGCGCAACTCGTTGAGCGCCTCGGGATCGTCCTCGCCTGCGTTGGCGTCCCCTGGCTTGGCGAGATCCGTGGCGACCGTGACGGAGAGCTTGGAGTTGGTGAGGGGCAGGAATTCGAAGTGCCGGTGCCGCGCCAGTCGCTGCTCCAGATCGGCCAGCACCTCTTCGGTCGGTTCGACGCGGCTGACTTCCGTCAGCTGGAACGGTTTCTGGTTCTGAAACCGGATACGGGTGATCACCCCCAGGGCACCGAGAGAGACCCGCGCCGCGTTGAAAATCTCGGGATTATGCCCCGCCGAGCACTCGATCAGTTCACCACGGGGGCTTGCCAGGGTCAGACCGGTGACCGCGTTCGACAGCGATCCGAAGTGCTTCCCGGTACCATGCACCGACGCGGCGATAGCGCCGCCCAGGGCGAAGTGATCCACGTCGGGCATGTTGGGCAGGGCCTGCCCGATACTGTCCAGCAGGGGACCGATCTCGCGCAGCCGCGTGCCCGCCAGAAATTCTGCCTGCAGGTTGGTCTCATCGTGATCGACAAGGCCGCTCAACAGGTCGGTGGAGATCAGCGTGTCGTCGGTTGGCACCATGGCGGTAAAGGCGTGGCTGGCCCCGACGGCGCGCACGACCCCCTTGGCCTGACGCAGTATTTCGGCGACTTCGGCCTCCGACTGCGGGCCCAACCGCTGCCTGGGGTAACAGTATTGGTTTCCCGCCCAGTTAACCCAGGGCAGCGGTTTGCCGGGCTTGTAGGGAACGGGCATCTGCGGTTCCGTGCCCTCGGGCCCGCATCCCGGCAACACCAGCGCAGCGGCGCCGGCCGTAGCGGCCTCGAGAAACCGGCGGCGACCGAAGTGCATTATTCGTCTCCTTTCCAGTTGGAAATCGCACGGGTGAGCGCACGCAGATCCGCTTCGTCACAGGCCGAACAGGAGCCGAGCGGGGGCATGCCGCGTAATCCCTGCACCACGTTGCGCAGCAGGGCGGCTTCGCCATTGGTAAGGCGTTCGCGCCATTGCTCGTGATGACCGATGAGGGGCGCGCCGGTATCGGTCCGTACGTGGCAGTGCAGGCAGACGTTGTGAAGCAGCTTGGCCTGACGTTCGGTCAGATCCGCCTGTGCAAATCCGGGGACGCAGAGCAGTAGCGTGGCTGTCCAGTTGTGCAGGTGTCTCATGGTGTTCCCTCCCTGGCCCCTTCAGCGGCTTGCTCTTTGGTGTCAATCGACTGCGCTCGTCGAAGCCGGGCGGGGCATGGTCGAACGTAACAGCCATGCCACCAGTCTCGGTGAAATGCGGTTGAAAATGCCGTAGAAAGCCAGCATTCCTGGATACAAAATCTCCCGCCGCGGTCTTTCCGCCAAGCCCATGATCACCTCCGCGCACTCAGTGGGCATCAGTGGTCGAATGGTGTGGGCAATGCGCGGAATATTTTCAAGCGTACCGGGATTATTGTCGAAATATTCACTCTCGACCTTTGGGAAGACGGCATGGCAACTGCGGACACCGGTACCGGCGAGATCCTGACACAGCGCCTCGTGCAAGCCTCTCAGCGCCCAGCGCGATGCCGTGTAACTCGCGGCCCGAGCCAGTGGCATCAACGACGCTGCGGAATTGATCATGATGATGGTTCCGCGATCACGGGAAATGAAATCGGACATATAGGCGTGAGTCATGTTGAAGGCGGCCAGATAGGGTGCTCCCATCATCATTCGCGCTTCCTCCGGCGGCGTATCCTCGATACGCAGCCAGCGCCCGGCGCCGGCTGCGTTGACGATCACATCGGGTATCCCGATGGTCTTATCGAGGCGCTCCTTGAGTGCGAGAACTGCGCTGCCGTCACTCGCATCAAGGGGCTCGGCGATAGCGTTCGATCCGAGTTCGTCTGCCAGCGCGGTAAGCTTGTGAGCCGTGCGTGCGAGAAGGACAACCCGCCAGCCCTTTGAATGGAAGAGACGCGCGGTCTCGGCACCTATGCCGCTCGACGCGCCGGTAATGAGTACAGTGCCTAGGATCCCTTGCATACTTCCCTCTCAGAATGGAAGCCGAAGCTTATAATAGGGAACATTGAAATACAAATCGCTAAGATTCTGATCTTCAGTACAATATCAAAGCGCAATAAGATGCGTATGTTCTCCTTGCGCGTCACCGGAAAAGATGCGATTCACATCAAGGGCTATCAAACGGCGATTACCGGTTGAATCCATGAGTCATCAGGAGTTCAGAAGAAGTTCAGAAGAAGTTCTCCGAAGATGGACAATTGATGCTGTCTACTATCACAACCTGGGAGATCGCCATGCTGGCGTCAAAGGGTAGACTGAATTCTCTCCATGTTTACAACGCTAATACTGGTTCCAGTGACTTGGCGATCAGCTGAGGTTTGACGTCAACAAGCATCCTTCTGTTAGATTTTGTTATGGACATCGATTTTGTGATAGACATCCAAGCACAACAGGCTTTGACTGGGTTAGGTTAGCGGTTAGGAAAAATATTCCTGATCTGGATATTGTCATTCGGTTGTCAAAACTTTATTCGTCGATATGCAATATGTGAGTTTTACTCATGTTCCGACCCGTTAGGCATATGACAAGGATTCGCTCCTGTTCCCGGACATGAATCGCCCGACAGTTTGGTTATGTGAATTTGGACAAGGAAGATGTTTATTAAGAATTATCTGCTTGCTGGAAAAAGCCTTCTCTCAACCCTTTCTATCGTCGTTCTAGTAATCTTCGCTCAGGCGGGAAACTGTACAGAGTCCTCTGTAAACGGACTGGTTTACAATCTCATCAATGCCGGCAGCGGACAGGCAGTGGATGTGGACGGCATGAACAGGACAGACA